>WIAN01000099.1 GCA_015519985.1 Candidatus Woesearchaeota archaeon
AAATTGTATTCTACATTCAAAACTGCTTTTCCTTTTTTTATAAAAGGCAATAATTTTTCACATTCGTTGTAGTAAAAACATTCTTCATTCAAAGAAAAATCGTAATAGTCAATTAAAATTTTTATTTGTTCTAAATCGTTTTTTAATGCTATGCTTAAATTGTTTTTATGAGCTTCTTTTGATAAAAAAAGATTATATTCTAATTGGTCTTTATATGTTATGTTAAATCCTGTGTCGAATTTGTAACTTTCTATATTGTCTGGTTCTATTCCATCACAACCTTTTTTTGAAGCTAAAATTATTCTTTTTTTCATTATATCTCTTACACTTTCATCTTTTATATCCAACCATTTTTCATCTTCCCAACCTTTCATTGTTTTTCCTATAACACTTTTTTTAAACAGTTTAGAATCTGACCTGTATGGTTCGTATGCTCCTGCGTTAAAATAACAGATTACTTTTTTTCCTTTTTTATGCAATTTTTCTATTGTTGTTTTGTTAGTTTCAAACAAATCTAAATCGTATAAAGTTACATTATATTCTTTTAATTTTCCTGTCAATTGCCAATGCCAAGAAACTTTTTGTTTAGGAACATAATAGTTGTTGTTAGTATTGTTAGTGTTATTACTGTTTATTTTTGGTTTTATTGTTTTGTGTGTATTTGTTGTTTTTGTTATTGTATTTGTACAAGAAGTTAAAAGTAGTATTGTTAAAATTAAGAACAATGCTATTATTGTTTTGTTTTTTATAATATTATTTTTATTTTTCACAATATTCTTTTTGTTTAGTAACTTTTATATATTTTTTTATTATTCTTTGATTTTATGTTTGAAAATTTAAAAAAATTGTTTGAAAAGATTAGAGAAGAATATTCTTTTGAACAAAATTTGAGAGAAAATCTTATTAAAGAATCTAGAGATATTGTTTTTTATTCTAAAAAAGTTATTTATAATGTTCATAGAAACAATCTTTTAGATGCTGAAAAAGATTTTAACAATTTAAGAGAAAAAACTTTGAGTTTTGTTAAAAAGTTTGAAGATAACAATATTAGTTTTGAAAAGTACGGTTTTTTTAGTAATGCTTTACAAGAATATGTTGAAGCTTTTGTTTTTTTTGAATTTGTTAAAAATAAAAAGATTCCTTTAAAAGAAAGTTTTTATGATTCTGAAATTTATCTTCTTGGAATTTTAGATTTTACAGGAGAACTTTTAAGAATTGGTGTTAATAATGCTGTTAAAAACAAAGAGTTTTTTTTATTATGTTATAATACTATCGTTTTTTTACATGACGAATTTATGCTTTTTGATTTTCCTAACAGTAATTTAAGAAAAAAGTTTGATAGTTTAAAATATTCTGTTAAAAAACTTGAAGATATAAAATTACAATTAGAAATTAAAGAATGTTAAAAAAACTTTTTATTTTATAAAAATATCTTCTTGTATTGTATTTTTAAAAAAATCTTCAGAAGTTATTTTTTCAACAGAGTCTTCTTTTATTAAATAGAAAGAATATTTTTGTTTTTTTAAAAAATCTAATTGTTTTTTTATTATGTCATACCATTTTTTTCCATATATTTTTTTATAAAATATTGGACTGTATTCTAATATTATTTTTGGATGGTTTTTTTCTATTGTTTTTTTCATTCCTTTTAAAGTTTCAAATTCGTATCCTTCAACATCTATTTTTATAAAGTTTATTTTTTCTATTTTGTTTTTAAAAAAGTCATCTAAAGTTGTTATTTCTAAAAACATTTTTTTATAATTTTTTTTAGGCATTACAGAAGATAATCCTTGATCGTATTTGTTTACATAAAAAGGTATTTTTTCTTTTTTTGAGCCTAACCCTTTTTTTACAACTATAATGTTTTTTGAGTTATTTAGTTTTATCTGTTCTAATAATCTTTTGTAAGTAAAAGGAACTGGTTCGAAAGAATACACTTTCTTTACTATTTTGCTTGCTAATAAGCTTATAGCTCCTATGTTTGCACCTATATCTATAAAAATATCTTTTTCTTTTAAATTTTTTAATAATAATTTTTTTATTTTTGTTGCATATTCTTTTTCAAAATATATAATTTCATCTACATTACTATATTTTGGGTTTACTTTCATTTTGAAAGAAATATTTTCGTTTTTATATTTGTAATTAAAAACAACTATTTTGTCTTTTAAAAAGTATCTTTTTATCATTTTATAAGTTTTTTTTATTATAATGTTGTTTCCTATCCCTGAACCGTAATATTTGTCTAATATTTTGTTTAACATACTTTTTTTGTTTCTTTATTTTTTTATAAACTTTGCTTTTTTACCATAATTTTTATATATTATGTTTTTTTTCTTATAATTATGGATGATAAAGTTAAAAAGATTAATGAAGATGTTGATAGATTGTTAGAACAATTTGCTTTAAAACTTGGTTCTTTTAAAGAAGAAACTAACGAGTTTTTTTTGGTTAGAAAAAATTTTTTAAGAAAAATAAAAGATGATAAAAATAATAATAGTTTTTCTAAAAATATTATGTTTAAAAACGCTCCTTTTAGTAGTGGAGATTATATTATTGCTGAAAAGAAAAAGTGGTGAATTATTTTGAGTTTTGTTGAAAAAGTTAAAAGACAATTGCAAGTTATTGAAGAAAAAAATAAAGATTTTAATGCTTTTTTGTTTGTTAGGAACAAAGAAGATATTTTGTCTGATGCTTTAAAGATTGAAGAAAAAATTAAAAATAATACTGCTGGAAAACTTGCTGGTTTTACTTTTGGTTTGAAAAGTAATATTAATATTGTTGGTTTTCCTGTTAATTGTGCTTCTAAAGTTTTAGAAAATTATATTGGCAGTTTTAATGCTGATGTTGTAGAGAAACTTTTAAGCGAAGATGCTTTGTTTATTGGAATGTTAAATATGGACGAGTTTGCTGCTGGAGGTTCGGGTTTGCATTCTGCTTTTAAACCTGCTGTTAATCCTTTTGATAAAAGTAGAATTGCAGGTGGCAGTAGTAGTGGTAGTGCTGTTAGTGTTTCTTTAGGAATGGTGGATTTTTCTTTAGGTACAGATACAGGTGGCAGTATTAGAAATCCTGCTAGTAGATGTGATGTTGTTGGTATTAAACCTTCTTATGGTAGAGTTTCTAGGCATGGTGTTGTTGATTTGTCTATGAGTTTAGATCAAATTGGTGTTTTTTCTAAAAATGTTTTTTTATCTGGTAAGGTTTTAGAAGTTATTTCTGGTTATTCTGAAAATGATGCTACTACTGAAGATGTTGAAGTTAAAAGTTATTCTGAAAAAGTTTTTGATGTTAAAAATTTTAAAATTAAAGTTTTAGACATTTCTGAAATGTTTATTTCTGAAGAAGTTAAAAAAGTTTTTTTTAAAGCAATAGAAATTTTAGAAAAACATTTTGATAGAAAATTTGAAGTTGTTAAAATTCCTAATTTTGATTTGGCTGTAAGTACTTATTATCCTTTAGTTTATACAGAATTTTTTTCTGCTACAAGAAGATTTGATGGAAGAAAATATGGAAAGAAAATTGAAGATTATGCAGGAGAAGAAGTTTTAAGAAGAATAATTGCAGGTAGTAGAA
>WIAN01000100.1 GCA_015519985.1 Candidatus Woesearchaeota archaeon
AAAAGGAGAAGCAATAATAACTTCTTCATTTAGCAAGTTTGCTGTTCCTATAAAAACTCCTTTGTTTGAAAGTGTAATAAAAAAACATTTAGAAGAAAAAGAAGAAAAAAATAAAATTTTAGAGAATAAAAATTTTGAATTTTAGGTGTCTTTATGGTTTTTTTTGCACATTTAGCTGATGTACATCTTGGAGGTTGGAGAGAAGAAAAACTAAAAATTTTAGGTTTGAAAGCTTTCAGTAAAGCAATAAATCTTATTATAGAAAAAAATGTTGATTTTGTAGTTATTGCAGGAGATTTTTTTAATACAGCCATACCAAGTATTGAAGTTATAAAACATGCGACTTTTGAATTGAATAAGTTAAAAAAAAATAATATTCCTGTTTATGTTATAAGTGGAAGTCATGATCATTCTCCTTCTGGAAAAACAATGTTGGATGTTTTAGAAAATGCAGAGTTAATAATTAATGTTCAAAAAAATGCAAAGATAGAAAATGGAAAGTTAAAATTAAAATTTTACGAATATAAAAATGAAAAAAATAATGAAATAATAAAAATCACAGGTATTCCTGGAAAAAGACAAGCTTTAGAATCTCAATTTTATGAAATGTTAGATTATGATTATTTAGAAAAAGAAGAAGGGAAAAAAATATTTTTGTTTCACATGTTATTAGATGAGTTTAAAAAACCTGGTAAAGAAAAAGTTCCTAGTATTTCTAAAAGTGTTTTGCCTAAAAACTTTTTTTATTATGGGGGAGGACATCCTCATCTTGTAGGGCAGAATGAATATTATGAGGGAATAATTGCTTATCCAGGACCTTTGTTCCCTAACAATTTTGAAGAGTTAGAAGAATTAAAAACTGGTGGTTTTTATTTTGTAAAATATGATGGTAAAATTCAATTAGAATGGAATAAAGTTTTTGTAAAGAATGTTGTTGTTTTAAAATATAATGTTGAAGGAAAATTATCTGAAAAAGTTACTGAAGAAATTGTTGAAAAAATAAAAACATTACAGTTAGCAGACAGTATTTTTTTGTTGAGAGTTGAAGGAAAATTAAAAGGAAAAATTTCTGATATTAATTGGAATGTTATAAGAAAAACTGTTTATGAAAGAGGAGCTTACTTTTTTTCTAAAAATATTTATAGTTTAAAAAGTGAAGATGAAAAAGAATTTTATTCTGAAGAATTGTTAGAAAAAAATTTTTTAGAAGAAAATGTTATTAAAGAATTTGAAGAACAAAAAAACATTCCTAAATTGTTGCCTAAAAATAGTTTGAAGAAACTTATAGATATTCTTTCTGAAGAAAAAAAAGAAGGAGAGACAAAAACAGATTTTGAAAAAAGATTATTAGAAGAATTTGAAAAAGAATTCAACATAAAAATAAAATAGTAAATAGTAAAAAAAAGAATAAAAAAAGAAACAAAGAAAAAAAATAAGAGTAAAAAAACAAAAGAAAAAAACAATAAAAACGTTTTTTTGAAAAATTTTCATTCTTTATTGAAATTCTTTCGGAAAAAACACAGTAGTTTTTTTTAAATATAATTTTACAATATTCTTTTATGAAAAAAAGTATTGTAAAAAGAAAAAAAAGAAAAAATAAAATTGTTGTTGATGAAAGTTATGCTAAAAGAAAAGCTTACAAACTTTTAGAATTATGGAATAGGCCAGAATATAAAAATGAAGAATTAACATTATTAGTTTCTTTTTATAACAATACAAGTAAAGATTTGTTTTCTAAAATTGTAGAACAATATGCAAAGTTAAAACATTACATACAAAATTATAATGTTGTTGTTTTTGAATCTGATAGAAGTTTTGTTTCTGATTTTGTAAGGGCTTGGAATGGTAAAAGCAATTCTTTTTTAAGAAGTTATAGAGGAACTTTGAATAATGTTAATTTTTTAGAACCTGACGGTTATGTAAAAAAGTTAGATTTGAAAAGTAAAAAGAGAAAAAGAAAAACTATAAAAAATTATGATTTTTGGAATTTAGAATTAGTAGGAGCTTACAAAGCAAGAAATTTTTCTTCTGGAAGAGGAATAAGAGTAGGAGTTATTGATACAGGAATAGATTATGAACATCCAGAATTATCAAAAAGGGTTGGTAAAAATAAAGGAATAAACATTATAGAAGGAAATACAGATATTTTAGATGATAACGGCCACGGAACTCATGTTGCAGGAATTATAAGTGGAGAAACAACAGGAGTAAGCGAAGCAGAATTGTATGGTATAAAAGTTTTAGATTATTTAGGAAGAGGAAGTATAAGTGATATTATTGCAGGTGTTGATTGGAGTATAAGTAAAAAGTTAGACATAATAAATTTAAGTTTAGGAAGTCCAGAATATAATTTTCATTTAGAAGAAATTATTAATGTTGCTGTCAAAAATGGAATGTATGTTGTTGCAGCTGCAGGAAACGAAGGCAGAGGTTATAGTTATCCTGCGTCTTATGATAGTGTTATTTCAGTAACAGCAATAGATAAAGATAAAAAACACGCTTCTTTTTCCAATATTAATGATGCTAATGACATTGCTGCTCCAGGAGTTGATGTTTTAAGCACTTACAGACAAGGATATAAAGAACTGTCAGGTACAAGCATGGCTTCCCCTCATGTTGCAGGAGGTTTAGCTTTGCTTTTAGATTATTCTAGAAGAGAAGATTATAGAGATTTAATAAAAGATTTTGCTGAAAAACTTTCTTATAGAGGAAGAGATGATTATGAAGATGTGTTCGGAGCTGGACTTTTAAGAATAGACAATGTTGTTGAAAATACTTCTAAAAATAATTATTCAAGAATGTTTAAAAAATTGTTAAAGGTGATATGGTGATGTCTTTGGAAGAAGAAATAAATGGTTATAAAACTGTTGAAGAAAATAATGTTAAAAAAATAAAACAATATTCAGAATATACAGTAATGTATGATCCTGAAAGAGTATTAGCACAAGGATATAAAAATAAAGGCAGTAATATGAGTAAAGTTTTGTCTGAAAGGTTAGGAGAATTAAATTATAAAGTAAGAATATTAGAAAATGTGCCTTTAATAATATACAAAATACCTGTAGAAGAAGAAACTATTTTTAGAACAAAATTGGAAGAGATAAAAAGTGAAGGAATAATATCTTCTTATGAGAGGAGTGGAGAAGTATATGCATTAGAAACAATAGCAGAAGAAACAAAAAAAGATATAGAGTTTTAAAATGATTAAAATATGAGAAAATACAAATATAAGTGTAATAATGAAAACTCAATAATGAAAAATTTTATATACCTTTTTAATTCTCTTTTTTTTATGTATAAGTTAAAAGTCGGTTTGGAAATTCATGTTTATCCTAAAATGAAGAATAAAACTAAACTTTTTTGTAATTGTAAAATTGATTTGAATGCAAAACCTAATAGTAATATTTGTGAAGTTTGTACTTCTCAACCAGGAGCTAATCCTAAGCTTCCTAATAGAGAAGCTTTTATTAAAACTGTTTCTTTAGCTAGAAGTTTTAAAGCAAAAGTTAATGAAAAAATTGCTTTTCAAAGAAAACATTATTCTTGGCCTGATTTACCTTCGGGATATCAGAGAACTATGTCTGGAAGTTATAGTTTTCCAGTAGGAGTTAATGGAGTTTTTGAAAATATAAGGATTAATGAATTACATTTAGAAGAAGATCCTGCAAGGTGGAATCCTGAAACTGGAGAAGTAGATTATAATAGGAGTGGAACTCCTCTTATTGAGATTGTTACAGAACCGGATTTTGTTTCTTCACAACAAGTTAAAGAATGGTTGAAAAAGTTAAAAATACATTTAGACCATTTAGGTTGTTTTGACGAAAA
>WIAN01000101.1 GCA_015519985.1 Candidatus Woesearchaeota archaeon
GAAATGGTTTTATAGATTTTCAGTTATTATTATAACTGTAATTTTAGTTTATATTGTTATTTATTCTTCTTTTAATTTTTCTTTTAAAAAAAGTTCTTTAGGAAGTTCTTTTTCTGAAAAAATAGTTTATTCTGAAGCTTTTAAAATGCAATTTGAAGATATAAAAAATGTTGATGTTATTGATTTTAAAAATTTTAATGATGAAAATATAAAAAAATATTTGTTTTATGTTAGTCCTTTCAAAAAAGAATCTGATAATAAAGTTGAATTTTTTAATTTTGTTTCTCCTGTAGCTTCACAATTAACTTTAACTGTTGATGAAGATTCTGAAACTATTTTTTATCCTTCAAAACAAGAATATAATATTTTGTCAAAATCTTATTTTTCAAGTGAAAAAAGTAATGTTAAAAGATTTGAAAAAATTTATTTAGTAAAAGTTTATAAAGATAGAAAAACAAAAATAGGCGTTTTAAAAACAATTACTTTTGTGAGTGTGAATTAAATTGAAAAAAGCACAAATAGATGATCCTTTTTATTTTTTATTAGCGGTATTTTTAGTTGCTATTGTGCTTTTTGCTGTTTTTTCTTCTTATAAAGCTAAAAAAGATAATGCTGTTGGCGATTCTTTTGATTTAGATTCTTCTGCTCTTAAAATTTTATCTTTAAAATATTCTTTTGAACCTAAAGTTGTTAGTAAAACAAGATTAATACTAACTGATGCTTTAAAAGACTATTATGAAAGAGAATTATTTTCTAAATGTGATGATTCTATTACTAACAGAAAAAGTATTACTGATGATTTTGAAAATTGTATTTCTGAAAAAAATGATCTTAACGATTTTTTAATTGAAAAGCTTTTAGAAGGATTGAAAGGTATTAATTATAGTTATGGGGTTATAGCTCCTTTTGATAATGTTGATATTGATACTGTTAGTGGTGTTGTAAAAATTTCTTCTTCTAAAAAAAGTTTGTTTTATTATCCTAAACATTATTCTAATATTTTTTCTGAAAGATATTTTTTAGACGATTCTTTAAAAGATAATGCACCTTATCTTTTGACTAATATAAACGTTGTTGTTCCTCTTCCTAAAACTTATTATGATATTCTTGAATTTTCTTCTAATTTGAAAGATAATAAAAATTCTGAATATATGAATTTTAAAGAAAAACTTTTTGTTGCTGAAGATTTGTTTTGTAAAGATGAAAAAGACAAACTTAAAAATGTTTTTGAAGATATTAAAGGAATTTTAAACAATTGTAATAAACAAAAAGATTGTTATTGTGGTTCTTATACTTTTAAAAATTTAGACGAATATTATGATAAAGCCATTTCTTTATATTTTTATCCTGACAATAATGATCTTGATTTTGCTATTTCTGATGTTAAATCTGTGAATACTCCTGATGCTGTTTTTTGTTCTTTAAATGATAAAAAGCCAGATTTTGATTCTGCTCTTTACTATTCTATTATTAAAAATTTGAATTTGAAACTTTCTATTTCTATTGATGAAATTAAAAAATATATTGTTAAAGATTCTTTTTCTAATAGAGCTATTAAGGATTTTGAATCTGGAAAAATAAAAGGATCTGATGCAAAATGCACTCCTTTATTAAAAGACTTTACTCTTTACTTTTATAATGATAATGGTAAAGTTGTTGTTAAAAACAAATTTGATGATAGTTTTAAATCTTGTAGTTTTGAAAATAAAGTTTCTAGTAAAAAGATTAATATTTTTTTAAATAAAAATTTTAATTCTTTTACTGATGATTTTGATAATGTTAATTTTTATTCTTTTAACCCTGAAAGAAATTATGATAAAAATTCTTTTAATATTGCTTTTTTACTTTCTTCAGAAAAAGATTATTTGATAAGCGTTGTTTCTGACAATGAAAATTTAGGAAAATATTTAGATGCTTATTTTGAAACTTCTTTTGATTCTTCTGCTAAGGATTTTGGTTTTGAAAAAATTTCTAAGTTTATTAAAGACGAATCTGATAGGAATGTTGTTTTTGTTTATGTTCCTAATGAAGAATCTTTTTTTGAAAATTATAAAAAAACTGCAGAATCTAAATGTTCTTCTGAAAGTTTAGGTTTTGAAGAATATAATAGTTGTGTTTCTTCTTTAACTGATGAAAATACTGTTAAAAAAATTTATGCTGATTTTGTTAAATCTGTAATAAGAAGTTCTGTTGTTGCTTTAAAAAAATTTGATGTTAAAAAAAGAGTTGTTGTTTCTAGAGATGTTTGTGTTGATAAACCTTTAAACATTTTATTTTATAATAATGAAAGAAAAATTTTTGGTGAACAATCTTATGATTTTTTTAATATTTATCCTCATGTTTCTTTGCAAAAAAATCGTGTTTGGCCTTTCTCTGTTGATCGTATTACTCAATGTTACGGACCTCCTCCATTTGAAGCTCAAAAAAGTTTAGGTTATGATTTTCATGCTGGTATAGATTTAATTCCTCAACCAATAGAAGATTTAACAGGTTCTGTTTATGATCCTTATTATACTGTTCCTGTTAAAAATGTTTTTTCAGGTATTGTGCTTTATAAGAATGATGGAACTTTAAATTTTGTAAATCAAAAATTTAAAAATCCTTTTGGTGAAAGTTTGGTTGTTTATGATCCTTATAGTAAAATTGCTGTTTTGTATGGTCATTTAAAATCAGAATCTATACCTGAAGATATTAAAATAGGAGAAAATATTGTTGCTGGTAAAGAAATAGGTTTTGTTGGAAGTACAGGTAACAGTAATGGTGCTCATTTACATTTAGAATTTTTTAAACTAGATGAGAATGAAGCTGATACTCTTTTAGACTGTTCTAAAAAAGGTTTTTCTAATAATGTTTGTGGAGCAGAAAATTTTAGGGAATGGTATAATAAAAAAATTTATTCTAATAGGTTTAGTAAGACTGTTAATCCTTTATGTATTTTAGATTCTAAAGTTCCTGTTTTTCCTTTAGGAGAAAAAGATTTTTTAAAAACTAAGCTTCCTGAAAAAATTTCTGATGTAATAGTTGATTCTCCTACTGGAAAAAGTATTGTTTCTTCAAATTTAGATCCTGGTTCTTGGAGTTATAATTGTATTGCTGATTATTATGGTGCTTATTATGATATTTCTTTTGGTAAAAAAAGTTATTATACTTGTGAAAATACCTAAATTTTTTTTCACTATTTAAAAAGATTGTGAAATTACATTTAATAATGTTATTTAAATAGCCTTCTATTTTATTTCTAAAATTTTTATTTTATTTTGTTTTTTGAGGTGTTTATTTTGAATAAAAAAAATAAAAAAGAAAGCTATACTGTTTATTGGTTGGTTTTAGGCGTTGTGTTTGTATTGTTTTTTTATAATCAATTAATGATTTTTTCTTTAAGCAACAATATTAATCCTTCAAACTCTTTTTTAAGCAATAAACTTTTTTCTTCTAAAAGTTTTTCAGGTTTAGACAATGTTAATATTAACGAGATAAAATCTACTGCTCAAACCCTTTCAGCTGTTTTTCCTTTAGATAAAATAAATTCAGAACAAGATGCTATTGACATGCTTATACCTACAGGCACTCCTGAATACGGTGCTGATTTAGGTGTTTCTTTTGACGAACCTGTTGATTCTCTTGGAAAACTTGCAAAGTTATATTATCCTTTGAAGAAAGAAGTTCAAGAAAAAGATCCTGAAGCTTGGAATAGGTTTTTGAATTTAGCAACTAAACCAGTAGGTATTTCTTGCGAGTTTTGTTGTGGTGTAGGGCCTGTTGGTGTTGATAAAAAAGGAAATTTAAGATGTGGATGTCAACATAACCCTGCTGTTTTATCTGTTGCATTATATTTAACTGCATATTCTGATTATTCAGATGCAGAAATTTTAAGAGAAGTTATGAAGTGGAAAACTTTGTTTTTCCCTAAAGACATGATTGGTTTGTCTTTAAAATTAGCAGGAGGAGACACTTCTGTTTTAAAAGACGTTCCTTCAATGGTTGGTGGATGTTAGAGGTGAAAAAAAATGGATCAAAAAAAGATTTTGTTTGTAGTTTTAGCTGTGTTGGTTGTGATTTCAGGAGTACAAGCAGTACAATTAACACAACTAAAAACAAGCTTTGAAAGTGCAGATGTAAATACTGTAAAACCAGTTGCATCTAAAAGCAGCGATAGTGGTGCTTTACCAAGCAACTTAAAAAACCTTCCAGACATGGTTGGTGGTTGTTGAAAACAATTTTTTTTTATTTTTTATTTTAATTTTTTGAGGTAGTGTTTTTATGGAAAAAAAAGAAGTGAAAAAAAACAGAAAGAAAAAAGAATTTTATAATAACAATTTTTTTTTAATTTTATTATCATCAATTACTATTTTATTTTTATTAGTTTCTTTAATGCAAGTTTTTTCTTTAAATAATGTTTTTGAAAAAAAAGTTGAAGAAGCAAAACCTGCAGAAGTAACTTTAAACTATATTTTAAAAGAAGATTGTAATGATTGTTTTGATGTTTCTTTAATAAAAAGCAATTTGGGTTTTTTAAATATTAAAGAAGAAAATGTTTATTATTATAACGATGATAGAGCAAAAAAATTAATAGAAAATTATTCTATTAGTGAAATACCTACTGTTATTGTAAC
>WIAN01000102.1 GCA_015519985.1 Candidatus Woesearchaeota archaeon
TCATAAGTGCTTCTAGCTCCTTCTTCTCCAGAATTGTACCTTCTTATAGCTTCTTCTGCAGCAGTTTCAATAATTTTTAATGCAATACTTTTTTCTTCTGATTCATCCACAATATAATCTCCTACTTGGTTGATTATTTTTTCTAACTTATTCATATAACCACCTTTATGATGTTTTTTGATTGTTTTGTTATTGGTTTGTTTTTCTTATTTATAAACTTTTCTATTTTTTTACTACTTTTAAGTAAATATATTATTTTTTGTTTTAAAATAGCAACTTTTATAAATAAACTATTTATCTCAAAAATAAGAGGTTATAATTATGGAAATATCAAGACCTTTAGATGGTTTGAACGAAGCAAGAAATAAAAGAGTAGTAGTTGAATTAAAATCGGGAAAACAATACATTGGAGTTTTAAAAGCTTTTGATGTTCATGTTAATCTTTATTTAGAAGAAGCTGAAGAAAGACAAAATGGAGAAATATTAAGAAAATTAGGAAAATTATTCATAAGAGGAGATACAATAGTTTTTATCAATCCTTCAGAATAAAAAATGAGGTAGTTATTAATGAAAGGAACACCAAGCATGGGAAGAAAATCAGGAAAAAGAACTACAATGGCTTGTAGAAGATGTGGAAAAATTACTTATCACAAAAAGAAAAAAGTATGTAGTAGTTGCGGATATGGAAAATCTTCAAAAATAAGAAGTTATAACTGGAAAAAATCTAACAAATAAAAAACTTTTTTTGTGTTTCTAAAAGCCTAAAAAATTAGGTTTTTAAATTGAAAAAAATAATAATAACATTAACAATAATTATAATAATATTATTAGCTTTAACAATAACTTTAACATATTCTTCTAACAATACAACAAATATTAAAACAAACAACATTAAAAACAACAATACAAACAACTTTAACTTTATAATTAATTCTACACCAACAAAAAAATACAATTGTATATATGAAAAATATAAAGCATTATTTAAAGTCGAATAAAGATTTTTGTTTATCTCCAGAAATAATATCGTCAAAATCTAAATTTATAGTATGCAAAATAGTATTGGCTAAAGGTTTAATTTGTTTTTCAATATAATGATTGTAGTCAATTTTACTCTTTAACTTTTCTAAAGGTTCAGGACCATTAACAGTAATATAATATTTAACAATATTACTTTTCAATTCGTCTAAAAGTCTAGCAGCTTTAACATGAGGAGGAGTAGTTTTAGTATATTCATCTAAATCTTTTCTTAAAGCTTTTTTATAAACAAGTTTATCATCTAACTTTCCTTCTTTTAACATTTTAACATAATTTTTAATATAACTTTTAACATCTCCATTCTCAAACAAAATTTTTAAAAGATTATACTGGAATTCTCTAGCAGCATCAGTCCAATCTCTTCTAACATATTCTAAACCAACAATATCAATAACTTCTTCTCCATCTTTATACAATAATCCAGCATACCTTTTTTTACTACCTTCCTCTCCACTCCTAATAGTAGGCATCCAAAATTTAACATACAACTTTTCAAATTTTAAATTCAAAAAATTTTTTTCCAAACCATAATCTTTTATAACAAAATCGTTTAAAAATTCAGTAACAATTTTTTGAATATTTTTACCAATAACATTAGCTTCCTCAACACTTTTAGCATTAACATTAACAAAAATACTGTCAGTATCTCCATAAATAACTTCATAACCTTTTTCTTTCAAAAAATTTTGAACTTTTTTAATTAAAAATTGACCGAAATGAGTAATAGCATTAGCAACATTAATATTATAAAATCTACAATTAGGATTAGCAAGAACACCATAAAAAGAATTCATAGTAGTTTTAAAAACAAAACTTTTAACATCATTCTTTTCTTTTTTAGCTTCTTCTCTTAAAGACATAATTTTAACAATCAATTCAGGAAGAATACCAAAAGGTTTTTTATAAAAACAAGCATTATTAGGAGCAACAATAAAATCCTTATTACATTCACTTTTACTTTTAACATTTTTATAATAAGTCAAAGGATCAATATTAAAAGTAGAAATAATACTAGGATATAGACTTGTAAAATCAAAAACTAAAACAAAATCATACAAGCCAGGATTACTTTGCATTACAAAACCGCCTTTAATCCTAGTTTCTCTAACAGAATGTTTAGCAGTATAATAAACTTTATTCCAATCTTTATGAAGCTTCCTCAAATACATACTATCTAAAGTACTAATGCTTCCTCTAACTTCATCTAAAAATAAACCAGACATCAAACTTCTCTCAACAGTTAAATCAATTAATTTTAATTTATCAATAATCTCCAAAACCAAAACAGCATCGTTCAAATTATATTTAACCAACAATTCTCTATCATTCTTATAAGATTCAGTAATCTCTTTACCCCTATCTTTTTCA
>WIAN01000103.1 GCA_015519985.1 Candidatus Woesearchaeota archaeon
TAAACACATCTTTTTTACAATATTCAGGGATTATTTTTACATCATTTTCTACACAAACATTTCCTTCACATTTTCCACTACTACAATCTGCATTACTATTACATTTTTCTCCTACTTCACAACTTTTATCTAAATAAAATTCGCATAAATCTCCGCAATCTTTATCTGTTTCATAAACGTCTTTTTTATCATTATTACACATGACATTAACATCTAAAACACAAATATTACTAATGCACTGTTCATTAGTATTACAATCTAAAGTAGAAATACAACTTTTTCCTACATCGCAGGTTTTATTATATTGTAAGCATACTCCTCCACAATCAACATCAGTTTCATAACCTTTATCAAAAACATTATTTTCACACAATTCTTTTTCAGTAACACAAACATTATTATTACAAACTCCAATACTACACTCTGCATTACTATTACATTCTCCTCCTAAAACAGAATAATTTTTTTCTTTCAAACTTACACTTACATATTCGCTTTCTTTCTCTGCATAATTTCCATTAACATCAAAAATTGTTATTTTAACTTTAACATTTTTTCCAGTAAAATTTAAACCGTTAATTATAAATTCTTTTTTATCTCCAAAGAATTTTTTTTCTAAAACTTCATTTCCATCAACATAAACATTCGCTTTTATAAAATAAACATTTTCTTCTTCATAATCAACAATAACTTTCAAAGCTTCAGATTCTAAAACGTTATTGTCAGTATAAGGATCTTTTAAAACAACACTTTTTATTATTGGTTTATCAACATCAACTAAAAAGTTCCTTTTAACACTAACGTTATAACTTCCTATAACTTCATCTTTATTGTCATATCTATCATAATTACATACAGCAGTCAAAACGTGAGTTCCTGATGTTATAGTTTTAAATTCAGAAGAGTAAATGTTACTGTTTAAAACTTTTTTATCTAAACTTTCCAATTCAAAACTGTCAAAAGAATATTTACAATAATTACTTTTAACAGTAGAATCAATTAAAGCCAAAACTTTTGAAGAATAAATCTTTCCATAGTAAGGATATAATATTAATAAATTTGCATCAGCATTTTTATCTACAACAATTTTTCTATTGTAAGTGTTGGTGTTTAAAGAATTTAAACCTTTACATTGCACATAAAATGTATAATTTTTTTCTTCTTTTAAAGGAATCCAAACATTATGAACTTTAACATAATCGAAACTTTTATTTTCATTTCCTCTATCAAAAATTCCTTTCATTTTTTCAAAATTTTTTTCACTTTCACTAAATCTACAAACAGTTCTTTTATCAGTTATAACATTAAACTCAGTCCAATAACCTTCAACTCCGTTCTTGTTGATTTTGAAAGGAACAACTTTAGGATTTACATTAAAACTTTTAATTTCAGGCTTTTCAACATCAACTTTTAAAACAAAACTTTCATTATAAAATTCTTTTCCATCAGTACAAGTTAAATATAAAGTTTTTTTATCATTGTTTTTAATATAAACATCATAAATATAATGTTCTTTATCTGCTTTTTCATCGATTGTTTTGTATTCTTTTTTATCAAAAGAATATTTACATACCAAATCTTTACTACTATTTATTAAAACATTAAACTTTTCTTCACTGCTAATTCCAAATTTAGGATAAATTAATTTTAATTCTTTTTCACAAGCAGCACAACTTCCTCCACAATCTACTCCTGTTTCATCACCATTCTTTATATTATCATAACAAGTACTTGCATAACATTTATTATAAACTTCATCACATAACAAACCTTCACTACAATCATCATTCGTATTACAACTTTTTCCTACACCACAAGATTCACAGCTTTTTCCACAATCCAAATCTGTTTCATAATAAGGATCAAAAACATTATTATTACAATAAATAGAAAAGTCCGCTTTAAAATCTTCACTTTTTTCAGCTTTATTATTTGCATTATCATAAACTATTATTTTTAAAGTATAAACTTTTCCACTTTCTAAATCTAAATTTTTTATAATAGTATTTTCTTCTTTATAATCTAAAATTCCTTTACTTACTATTCTTCCATTTTCATCTAAAACATTATAATTAACAATTTTTACTCCTGAAGTA
>WIAN01000104.1 GCA_015519985.1 Candidatus Woesearchaeota archaeon
AAGTATAACAAAGTTTTTAAACTTTTATATAAAAAAGTAGTTTTATGATAAAAAAAATTATAAGTTTGATATCAATTTTTTTATTTTTAACTTTAATAATAACAACAATATTCTTTTTTTCATTCAACAAAAATACAACTAACATTTTTATAGAAGAAAAAAACATAACAATAAACAATAAAAATTATAGTTTAAAATATATTAATGAAAAAGTAATAGAATATATAACTTACAATAGTAAAAATGAAAAAAATCAAGAAACAACAGAAGAAAATAAAAAAGAAACAAAAAAAGAAGAAACAGGAGAAACAATAATACAAAAAGAAGATGAAGAAAAAAAATTAGAAAAAGAATTAAAAAACATATTCACAACAAAAGAATTCGAACATTTAAAAGATGTAAAACAATTTTATAAAAAAACAAAAAACTTTTTAGAAAAAACAAGTATTATACTTTTAACCTTAATAATAATTTTAACAACAATATTAATATTAAATAATGAGTCAAAAACAAAAATGACTAAATTAAAAAAATTGTTTTTAAACAATTTTGTAAAAACAATAACAATAACTACAATAACATTAATAGGTATAACAATAATTTTTTCTATAATAATTCATTTTAACATAACATCTTTTAATGAAATTTTTATAAAATTGCACGAACCATTTTTTAAAGGAAACTTTTCTTTTGAAAAAAACAGCATTATAAAAACCGTTTATCCAAATCTTTTTTTTATAAAAATATACATTTTAAATTTAACATTATTAACAACAATAACAATATTAACAATGACAATGAAAATAAAAAAACAACAAAGAATAAAAAATTATCTTAAATGAATTTCTAAAATATCTTCATCTTCTAAATTATGATCCAAACTAACTTTTTGACCTGGAAATTTACTGCTTTTACCCCAAACTTTAGCAAATTTAAACTTATCAACAAAATCTCTATGCAAATAATCACAAACAGATTTAACAGTAACAGGACTTCTTAAAATTAAAGGTTCTTCCAAATCAGGTTTTTTACCAACTTCCTTCAAATAAATCCTTTTAAAATTTAATTCGTTATAAATTCTTTCTTTCAAAACATCAATATTAATATTTTTACTTGCACTTATAAAAATGTCAGGATTAAGATTTTTTTTAATACCCTCTAAAACTTCCTCAGAAACAGTATCAATTTTAT
Organism: Candidatus Woesearchaeota archaeon; assembly: GCA_015519985.1. GTDB lineage: Archaea > Nanobdellota > Nanobdellia > Woesearchaeales > WAPJ01 > WIAN01. Next base: position 1,192 of record WIAN01000104.1, read on the forward strand.
TAACAACCAATAAACCTTTAGTATAAATTTTATTAGCTTCAATAACATCAATCAATTCATCAACATCAATCTTATCTCTAATAATAATAGTAGCATTAGGAATTTTAAATTCTCTTAAAACGCTTTTAATAGTCTCATCATCTAAATCTAAATTAACTGTTTTATAAATTTTTATACCTCCCTTAATATCCTTTTTAATAGTAACATCAGGTTTTTTTTTATTAATTCTAATACCAGAATCATAAACTTCTTTAAACAAAACTTTATATTGTTCTTCAGCCTTCTCAGGTTCTAAAACTATTAAAATTAAATCTGCTTGTCTTAAAACACTAATAACTTCTCTTCCTCTACCAGAACCTTTGCTTGCTCCTTTAATAATACCAGGCAAATCTAAAATTTGAATTAAAGCGCCTTTATAATTCATCATACCAGGAACAACAGATAAAGTAGTAAAAGCATAACTTCCAGTTTTAGATTCTTTACCAGTAATTTTTCCTAACAAAGTACTTTTACCAACAGAAGGAAAACCAAGCAAAGCAACAGTAGCATTGCCTGATTTTTTAACAGCAAAACCTTCACTCTTACCAGAACTTCTACTGCTTTGTTTTTCTCTTAACTTAGCAATTTTAGCTTTAATCAAACCAATATGATGTTGAGTTCTTTTATTGTACTTAGTATTTTTTAATTCTTCTTCAAGTTGTTTTATTTGTTCTTCATAATCAACCATAAAATAAAAAAGAAAACAAAACCATTTAAAAAGTTTAAGATAAAAATATTAAAAAGAATGTTAAAAGTTTTAAAAAATTATTCAAATATTCTAAAATCATAACCAACAGGTATTCTTCCTCTATATTCATCAACAACATCTTTTACTACAACAACAATACCCGAAGGCAATTTTTCTTGAGAATAACCTTTAAGCTTTTCATCTAAATTAGTAAAAACATCAGCAGTTGTTTTATATGAAAATTCAAAACCCAATCTTTCAACAATTCCTTTTGAAGAACCTTTCATAGGACCATAAGAATATAAACCTAAAAGTTCATCTAACCTATAAACTAAACCCATAATGGGAACAGGTCCTGATAAGGTTCCAATAACATCTGGAGGTATAAGTTCTAAATTTATTTGTCCTTTTTCTATATAATCAAAATGAGCAAAACTTTTCTATAATTACTACTTTAAAATAATTAATGTTGTTGTGATATTGTTGTTAATTTTTTCTTTTTTGCAGTAAGCTTTATAAACTTTTTTTGTTTTTCTTTTTTTATGTTGTCAGATAAAGAACAAAAAAAGAAGTTTAAACTTATTGCTAGTAAAAATCCTGAAAAGTATTATCCTGTTGAAGTTTTAAAAAGGTATGGTTTTGAAAGAAAAAAATGTGTAAAATGCGGAACTTACTTTTGGACTACAACTAATAGTGATGTTTGTGGAGATCCTGATTGTGTTGGAGGCTTCAGTTTTATAGATGATACTCCTGCTAAAAATAATTTAGATTATATTGATGTTTGGAAAAAGTTTTCTAAAATGTTTTCAGATTTAGGTTATACTCCTATAAAAAGATATCCTGTTGTTGCAAGGTGGAGAGATGATACTGATTTTGTTCAAGCAAGCATTTATGATTTTCAACCCCATGTTGTTAATGGTAGTGTGAAGCCTCCTGCTAATCCTTTAGTTGTACCTCAATTTTCTTTAAGGTTTAATGATATTGATAATGTTGGTATTACTGGAAGTCATTATACTGGTTTTGTAATGATTGGACAGCATGCTTTTATGCCTCCTGAAAAGTATGATCAAAAAAAGTATTTTGAAGACATTTATACTTGGTTAAGTAAAGGTTTAGGTTTGAGTAATGATGAAATTAAATTTCATGAAGATGCTTGGGCTGGAGGAGGAAATTTCGGTCCTAGCATGGAATTTTTTTCTAGAGGTTTAGAATTAGGAAATCAAGTTTATATGCAATATGAACAAACTCCTACAGGAGGAAGAGAATTAAAATTAAAAGTTTTAGATATGGGTATGGGTCAAGAAAGGAATGCTTGGTTTACTAAAGGAAAAACTACTAGCTACGAAACTACTTTTCCTACTGTTGTTTCTTGGTTGAAAAAACAAACTAATATTGTTTTAGATAAAGATGTTATGAAAAAATTTTTACATTATAGTAGCATGTTAAATGCTGATGAAGTTGAAAATATTGATGAAGCATGGAGTAAAGTAGCAAGACTTATAGATGTTAATGTTGAAGAATTAAAAAGTAAAGTTTTACCTTTATCTGCTTTGTATAGTGTTGCTGAACATACAAGAACTTTATTAATGGGTATTACAGATGGAGCATTGCCTAGTAATGTTGGTGGAGGTCATAATTTAAGAGTCATTTTGAGAAGAAGTTTAAGTTTTTTAGAAAAATATAATTGGAATTTTGATTATTTAAAATTGTTTGAATTACATTCTGATTATTATAAAAGACAATATTCTGAACTTGGAGATAAAGAAAATTTAGATAACATTAATAAAATTGTGAATGTTGAAATTAAAAGGTTTAAAGATCAAAGAAGTAGAAGTTTTAAAATTATTAAAAAAGAGTTAGAAAAAAATCCTAATGTTGATTTTGAAAGGTTAAAATTTTTGTATGAAAGTTATGGTATTACTCCTGAACTTTTTGAAAGTCAAGCTAAACTTTTAGGTTATAATGTTAAAGTTGATGCTGATTTTTATTCTAAGTTGAGTGATGTTAAAGTTGAAAAGAAAGTTAAACA
>WIAN01000105.1 GCA_015519985.1 Candidatus Woesearchaeota archaeon
TTTTTATCAACAATTTTTACAATTCTTAACTTTTCAATATTAGGAGGGAGTTTATTAGCTAACTTAACAAAACCTTCATTTTTTAAAGCTTCTTCTCTATCAATATAATAAACTTCAACAACACCATCATTTTTAATAATATTGTTTAATTCTTCAATTTTCTTTTCAACTAATTCTTTAGAAAAATCTTTAAGATTAAAATCCATTCTTGACTTTTCCAATTCAATACTGTTACCTGTAATTAATGCTCCTTCTTTATGAAATAAACTTGATAAAAGATGAGCAACAGTATGACTTTTCATCAAATGATACCTTCTATCCCAATCTAGAATGAGTTTAACTTCATCATTTTCATTTAAACCTTCAACATCAACTTCGTGAGAAATAACATTATTTTTTTTAATAGAAAAAATTACATTAAAAACCTTATTATCTTTCTTCCTTAAAATTTTTCCAGTATCATATAAAACTCCACCAGCATTAGGATAAAAAATAGTTTGTTTTAAAACAATATATTTTCCATTAACAGAATCAACAACACTATCTAATTCTTTCAAATACATATCATCTTCATAAACAGCTTGCTTCAAAAAAAACACCTCTAAAAATATAAAAATATGCGGTGGCCGGGATTCGAACCCGGATTACCACCGTGGCAGGGTAGTGTCCTAACCAATTAGACTACCACCGCAAAAAAACTTGAAATTTAGAAAAATGTTTCTATTTAAAACTTTTATGATTAAAAACTTATGGAACTATAAAGTTCATTAAAACTCCAAGATAATAAGATATTATCATTAACAAAGCAGCTATGAAAAAAGTTTCAAAACCAGATTTTAAAAAGTTTTGTTTAGTGATTTTAGTTTTAAAAGCACCGACTAAAAAAGCAATGAATAGAGAAATAAAAATACTATAAAAAAAAACGTTGTTAAAAGTATAAATTTCATTAACAATATAGGGAATAATAGGCATAAAAGCACCAAATAAAAAAGCTAAGAACATAAAAACAGAATCTTTGTAAGGATTGTGGTTGTTTTTAAATTCTATTCCTTTAATGTCCCTAACAACAATTTCAGCCCAATTGTTTTTATCAACAACAATATTTTTAACAACATCATCTAAAGTTTTACCTTTAAAACCAATGCTTTTAAAATATTCTTTTAACTCTAAAATTTTAACTTTATATTGAGAAGAATTTTTTTTTAAACTTTTAATATACTTTTTTTCTTCCTCCAAAATTGCTTTAAAAGTTTCATTTTCACTCTTAGTACTTAACCAAGCTCCGAAAGCCATGCTTAAACCGTCACTAATAGCATTAATCAAAGCAGCAATAATAATAATTCTATTAGAAATTACTGCTCCAGTAAAACCAGCAATTACAGTAAAAGTAGTGACTAAACCATCATTAAAACCAAAAACCAACTCCCTAATACTAACATTGTTATTCTTATTATTGTTTTTATCACTATCATTATTATCTTCTTTTTCACTCTTAATTTTTCTTTTCTTTTTTTTTTCTAAAAATAAACTTTTAAAAAAAATATAAATTTTGTAAAGCATAAAAAAAATAATGTAAAACAATTTAAAAAATTAACTAAAAAAAACAAAAATAAAGAAAAAAACAAAAAATAAAACAATAAGAAAATAAATAAAAAAACTAAAAATAAAAAAACAAAAAAATATTTTATTGATTCCTATAAGTTTCAATAGCTAAAATACCTTCTGGAAAATCACTTTTAGAATAAACTTTTTCATAAAAAGATAAAACAACATCAACATTATTTACAAAAAAATCTTTAAAAATAGGATTATAAGTAGTGCCAAATTCATTCATAACAGTAGTAATAGCATCAACAACAGTTCTAGTTCTATAATGTCTTTTTTTATCATACTCTCTGTCTATAGAAGAAGCAGCAATAGCATCTATAGAATCAGCAATTCTTAAAAGAGAAACAATGCTAGAAAAAGGAACATCGACAATAAAATCATAAAAACCTTCACCAGAAGGATAATTAGCTCCAAAACCTTCAGAAGAATAATTTTTATGATGATACAAAGCAGAATATTTAAAAACATCATCTAAACTCATAGCTTCTAAAAGTTTATAACCAAGAATAGTATGTTGTTGTATTTCAAAAAACTCTTCGTCAGAAAGTTTAAAAGGTTTTTTCAAGACTTCAGTTCTTATAAATAATTTACCGATATCATGCAAAGCACCTATAAGTTTTAAAGTTTCAAAATCAAAATTTGAAAATTCTTCAAAACTATTTTTGTATTTGCCATCGTTATAAAATTTATTATTAATCAAATAAGTTTTATAACTTTCTGCTAACAAAGAAAATAATTCTCCAACTCTAGAAGAATGACCTTTAAAAGCATCAACTTCATCAACTCTCTCAATCATAGAATTTAAAATTCCTGGTTGTTCAGAAACACCAACAGATTTATAAGCAGAACCAAAAAGTGAAATAATTTTATCAGTATAAAAATCAGGGCTTTCAAAAGAAATTTTTTCTCTCAATTTAGATTCTAAAAATTGTAAAAAATTAACATCATTATATAAATCTCTTATTTTTTCTAAACTTTTACTATTAAAAACTCTGCTTTTATCACCTACATATTCTTTAAAAAGTTCTGTAAAAAAATCTCTTGGTAAATAACGTAATTGTTCTTCAGAAGAAAGAATTTGTTCTCTCATAGAAGAAAGCTCTCTTAAAGCAGTACTAATATAAGGCTCGTTCAAATTAGGATTTTCAAATAAAGAAGAAGCAAAATCAATAGCAGTAATAGCAGTCTCAACTCTAGATTTTATTCTTTTAAAAATGTTACGATGAGCTTCTTCAATAGAAGAAATATTATCTTCAAAAGAATTTACTAATAAATTATAAATTTCTTTCTTTCTTAAAAAAGGGAATAAAAAATGTGCAAGTCTTCTAAAACCAGTTTTAAATCTTAAAAAATAAGGAACATTAGGATAAGTAATGGTAAAAGAAGCACTAAAAGGTAAAAAAGAAGAATAATCTTCATAAACTTTAATATCTTCAGGCCTTCCTTTAAACATACCAATATCAGAAAAATCACCTTTAGAAATACTAGAAATAACAGAATCATTAAATAAAACAGGCAACAAAGATAAAAAATCACGAGTAAAATATAAATTATGTCTAATATGTCTTTTAATAAAATCACTAGTAAAATATTCTTCTAACTCTTCAAAATAAAGTTTTTTAACTTTATATTTAAAAGAATATTCTCTTCCAAAAAGACTTTTTCCTTTTTTAACATCAATCTCTATAGCGTCAGTTAATTTTTTAAGATCAACTTGTAAAGAAGACATAAAACTATTGAAAGGCAAAAAAGCACCTATAATTCTTATATGAGCATGATAATATTTTAAAGAAGAAGCAATTAAAAAATCATTAATATTAAAATCAAAACCTTTATTCTTAAAAATTTTAAAAACATATTCGTAAAGCAAAGCAAAAGTAGGAGCATTAACATAAGACAAATTTTTAGGAATAGAAGAATTTTGTATAGACAATAGTGTTTTTAACTTTTCTTTATCAGAATCATAAGCAAAAGAAGAATCAATAAGTTCCATAAAAGAATCAAAAATGTTAAGTTTTAAAGCTAAATCTCTTAAAGCAAGAATATAAGCACTAGAAGCAGCATTAGAAGAAAAAACGTTCTCTATAGGTTTTTTCAATACAATCTCCTCTAAATTTCCTTCAATAACAGGATTTTTTTCTTCCAAAATGAGCTCTAAGGAATTGTTTTCCATACTATACTACCTCACTAAAAAAGTTTTAAAAAACAAAAAAAATAAATGAACAAGTATCATAATAAACAGTATAAATATGTAAAAAGAGATTAGAGTTTATAAACTTTTTTAATATGAACTACTATAAAGGGATAAAGACAAAAAAATAGAAGAAAAAAATAAAAAATTATTTTTCAAAATATTTTTCTTCATAAGGAATATTTTCACATTCAAATTTAAAAATCATAGCTGCAGCTCCTTCAGTAGATTGTTTTATCATATTCATATAATCATAAAATTCTTGTTCTGTAAGATCAAAACAAGTCCAACCTTTAGTTTCTCCTAACATAAAACTTCTAGCGCATTTTTTATGTTCAATATTATCTAAAAGTTCTTCTGCAACTCCAATACCTTTATCTGTTTTAGATTCTGCTCTTTTAAGAACTTTATTTTCAGAAATATAATATTCATATTTTACATCATTATCAATAGTAGAACGACAATATTTTAAAATATTAGAATTTTCATTAACATTGCTATCAGCATTCATATTAGCATTTGTATTGTCATTCATATTATTGCTATTAGTATCAACATTATTAAAATCATTATTTTGTGTATCAATAGCATTAGTATTATTATCAATAACAACTTTATTACTACTACATGCAGAAACTACAAATAATAAAAATACTAAAAAAAACATTAAAAAAACAAATTTGCCCTTCAAAAAAAGCACCTCCAACTATAGTTATAAAAAATATTATTATAAAAAAATTTTATTTTAAATAAAGAAAAAATTATTTATAAACATTTCTAAACTGAAAAATAAAAAAGTAAAAAATAATAAAGAAAGGATACAAAAAAACAAAATGAAAGAAAGAAAAAGTTTAAAAATGACAAAAGAATAAAAAAATAAAAGAAAGGAAACAGCAGTAACAAAAAGAAACTTTTAGAAAGGAAAAAATTTTTAGGTGAAAATTATGAAAAAAATATTAGATGTTTTTAACAATATTTTTATAAAAACAGTTTATTATTCTGAACCTTACATTTTAAAAAATTATAATTTGACTTTAAAACTGTTAAAAAACAGTAATGTAGAAAAAATAATAAATAAAATTTCTAAAAAAAAGTTAGAATATGTGTTTAGAAATATTGCTTTGAAAACTCCTGCATACATTTCTTTTTTAAAAAGTAATAAAATAAGTTTGAAAGAAGCTAAAAATTATAGTTATAAAGAAATAGAAAAAATTCCTTTTACTGACAAAAAAAATTATATAAAAAAATATCCTATAGAAGAAAGATGTGAAAAAGGAAAACTTCCAGAAGAAGGACATATCGATGAAAGTGCAGGTAGTAGTGGAAAACCTACTAATTGGCCTCATCAGTATAGAGAACAAAACGATACTTTAAATGTAATAAGATTTGAATTTAAATATTTGTTTGAAAAAAGTTATATGTCTAAAGAAAAAAAGAAAAAAAAGATAATTGTTTTTTCTGCTTACAGTTCAGGACCTTGGGCTGCAGGAATAGAATTTTCTGAAATTTCAGAACATTATACTTTAGTAAAAAATACAAGTACAAACATACAAGATATTATTGATACTATCAAAAATTTTGGAAAAAAATATAGGTATATAATAGCAGCTTATCCATTGTTTATTGAAAGATTATTAGAAGAAGATTTTCCTTTTAAAGAATATGATATTGATATAATTACTGGAGGAGAAGGTTATAATGTTTTATGGCCTGAAAAAATTAAAAAAAAGTTAAAAAATCCTATAATAATATCTGCTTATGGTAACAGCGATATAGATATTGGTATTGCAGCAGAAACATTTTTTACAAAAGATTTAAGAAAAGAAGTTTATAAAAATAAAAAGTTAAAAAAAGCATTATTTCAAAATGATAGAGAAGAAACACCTATGATTTTTCAATATAATGCTTTAATGTATAAAATAGAAAATTTAGAAAATGAAGAATTTACAACTACACATTTAAGCAGAGATACTGTATGTCCTAAAATAAATTATAATATACACGATTTAGGAGGAAAAATTACTTTTGAAGAAGTAAAAGAAAAAATAAAAAAGTATTCTAAAAAATTGTATAAAAAATATTTTGTTGAAAAAGATATTAAAAAAATAAAAAATGAAGTATTACATTTACCTATTTTTTATGTTTATGGAAGAAGCGATGGAACCATAAGTATAGATGGAGCAAACATTTTTCCTGAAAATATAAAGTTAATTTTAGAAAAATATAATTATGATTCTTTTATTAGGAATTTTAAAATATTAAAAGATGAAAATTCTAAAGATATTTTTAAAATACTTTTAGAATTGAAAAAAGGAAAAAAGAAAAAAGATTTTGAAAAAAAGAAAAAAATTATAGAAGAAAAAATAACTTTAGAATTAAAAAAAATAAATAGAGATTATGAAGAAACATTAAGAATTAATAAAAGAGCAAAACCAAAAATAATACTTTACAATTATAAAAAAGGACCATTTGAAAAAGAAGAAGTTATAGAGAATATAAAATACAAATACATAATAGAAGAAAATGAAAAAAATGTAAAAAATAAAAA
>WIAN01000106.1 GCA_015519985.1 Candidatus Woesearchaeota archaeon
CTTATAAACTTTTTTTCTACCAACAGTTTTAAAAGAAATATAACTTTGATTACTTAAATCTTTTAAAATAGGATAGATATATCCTGTTGAAGGTTTTTTTCCTTTTAAAGATTCTATTTTTTTAATAATATCATACCCAGAAAGATCATTTTTAGACAATTCTTTCAAAATTATTAATTTGTACATACCTTTAAACATAAAAACACCAAATTTAAAATAACCCTTTTATTATGTCATAAAGCAATATATCATAAAGTGATACATGACAGTTTATAAACTTTATGATTTAAAAGTTTTCATAAAATATTTAAATTTTCAAACCAATAATATAATAATAAATTGGGGGTGATGCTTTATGATAACAAGCATCGAACCTATAAAAAGAACAGTGCATAAAACTCACATTTGGATTAAAGACTTCCAAAAAGAAAGTAACATAAAAGATAAAAAGAAAGCATTTGAAATGCTAAAATATTTTTTACAAACATTAAGAGACAGATTAACAGTTGAAGAAGCAGCACAACTATCAGCAGAACTACCAGCATTATTAAGAGGCTATTTTTATGAAAGTTACGAACCAGAAAAAATGCCTGAAAGAATAAGAACAGAAAAAGATTTTATAAAAAAATATTTTGAAAAAGCAAAAGAAGAATACGACTATCATAAATTAACAATAGCAGGCTTCAGAGTATTAAAAAAACACATAGCAGAAGGAGAATATGAAGACATACTATCAGTATTGCCAGAAAAAATAAGAAAACTAACAGAAGAAAGAATAGAATTAGTAATATAATTTAATAGTTAAAAATAAAAATATAAAAAATTTAAAATTAAAACACTTTTTTTATTTTTCTAAAACAAGTATTTATTATTATTAAAACACTCTATACAAAATACTATTTTAAAAGTTATTATTTTTTAATGATAACAGAAAAAAAATTTTAAAATAACAACCATAAAAGGTGATAAAAATTATAGAAGAACTACCAAAATTAACCATAGAATCAGTTTTACAAGGAAACTATCTTTTTATACCTGAAAAAACGTCAAGATATCACGATAAAACTTCAAGCTATAAGAACAGAGCAGAAGAAAGAAAAAAGACATTTTTAGAGTTACTAAAATTAGCAAAAGGAATGGAAGAAATGTATAATCAACCTCCAACAGTACCTCAACTAATAGAATTGTATGCAAAACATAGAAAAAAATCAGACCCTTCTGTTTTAAGAAAAATGAGCACTGTTACTTCAACAGCAGAAAGATGGACAAATGGAAAAAACGGATTTGCCTATTTTATTTTACATGGAAACTTCCCAATAGAAAATCGGTATTACATAGAATTTGTTGAAACTGGAATACCTCCAAAATATCCGTTTTTATTACCAGAATATAAACACTATATAGAAATACACCCTGATAAAAATAGCATTGAAGAAATGATTGATCTAATGCCAGAAATACCAGAAGAAAGCGCAGCATATGAGATAGTCACGAAAAGTCGAGAAGAAATAAGAAGATATAAACAGTATTTAGATTTAGCAAGAATAGGATATAAAAGTACCTTAAAAAGCATGGAATCTCTTTCCAGATCAGGGATTGAAATAATCATTAAAAGACCTACTCCAACAGAATACAATTCAAGAATTCTCCCACTTTTTGCACAAATAATATTTGGAGAAAAAGAAATAAGATATTCTTTTTTCCCTGAAGAACCGGTTTCATTACTTTTACCTAAAAAACAAAAATAAAGGTGATAAAAATTATAGAAGAACTACCAGAATTAACTTTAGAATCAGTTTTACAAGGAAACTATTTTCCTGAAACAAAAAAACCTATAGGAAAGCCTAACACTGTAACTTCAGAAGGAAAAATTTTTTTTGATTTTCTTACTGTAGGACGAGCAATTGAAGGACCTTACTTGTCTCCACCAACAATTCCACAAATAATAGATCTTATAGTTAAAAATCAGGATAAAATGAATTTTGAATTGTATAGAAGATTAACTACTGTTACTTCGACAATAGAAACTTGGAATCCTTATACAGGTTTGTATGTTGTTTCGCATGGAATGTCGCCACTAAAATATAAAGAGGACATAAGAGGACTGGAGAGAGTTATAGAAGGGGACATAGAAAAACTTGAAGGAAAAATAATAGAATTAAAAACAAGAAACATTGAAGAAGCAGTTGGTTTTATGCATGAAACACCAGAAGAAAAAGTAACTTATATAATTCCTGTAGGAGAAAATATAAATGATTACAAAGAGGTTATAGATTTAGCAAGAATAGGTTATACTGCTGTTTTAGAAGGGATGTTAAAATTAGCTTCTGAAAAAGCAGAAAGAGAAATAACTGTTGAAGAATATTTATCTGCAAAATATCAAAATAATGTTAAAAACCCATTGCGTTTTGAAACAGGCTACGTACACTTTTTCAGAGGAAAAACATCTCATTTTTATTTTATTCATTTGGAACCAACACAAGAAGAATTAAGATGGTCTTTCTTTCCAAGGAGATATTCTTTGCTTCTACCTAAAAATTTAAAGCATATTGATTCAATAGAAGACAGATTATCTCCAGAGTTGTATTCGTTATGACTTAAAAAATAAAAAAACATTTATTTCAAATATTTTTCTAATTGTAATATTCTAAATTCATAATCTATTGAAGACCTCCACATTATAAAAAAAACATTTTTTAAAAAAGAAATCCACTTTAAATCTTCTAAATAATAATAAACC
>WIAN01000107.1 GCA_015519985.1 Candidatus Woesearchaeota archaeon
ATGATAAAATGTTGTTCTTGAATGCCTTTGATTTTTTGAAAATAATTCTATAAAAGAATTTTTTGTTTCAAAATAATTTTTTAAGTTAAAATATATTTCTTTTAAATCTATTCTTGGACTTAATTCGTAAAGAAATTTTTTTTTTAGATTTAAAAAAAAGTTTAATTCTGGCTTGTTTTCTTCTAAAAATCTTTTTTTGTTACTTTCAATTCTTTCAGGATCTACAAATATCAAATCTGCTTTTTCTATTATTTTTTTTGCTTCTTGACTTTTCACATTTAAATTGTATGCTTCAACATTTTTTATATTATAATATTCTAAATTTTTTTTTAAAAACAAATACCTCAAATAATCTATTTCTACAGAATAAACTTTTTTAAAATATTTTGAAAAAAATAATGTTGCTAATCCTATTCCTGCAGTAGAATCTAATATTGTGTTAAAATTAACTTTTATTTTTTTTAAAGTGTCTATTCTTGCTTTTGAAACTTCACTTCTAGTTGAAAATCTAAAGGTTTCTTTGAAAGTAAATATTTCTTTTTTTATTTCTTTTTTTGCTTTTTTATAGCCTTCAAATAATTTTTTTAAAATTAAAATTTCTTCTTCTGAAAAATCTTTTATTTTTTGTTCAAATTTTTGTTCTTTTATTATATTCATTAATTCTTCAGCTTTATATTTTGAAAACAATCTTTCTAAAATTTTTGTTTCATCCATAAAATTTCACTTTTATTACTTTTATTTTTGTTTTTAGTTTTTTTATTGTGCTTTTTTATTTTATTTTTTATATTTTTATTTTTGAAAGTTTTTTTATTTTTCTGTCGTTTGTGTTGTTGTTTTTTCTGTTTCTTTTGTTTCTTCTTTACTTTCTTTGTCTTCTTTTGTTTTTTCTGATTTTTTTTCTTTTTGTGTTGTCTTTTCTTCTGTTGATTGTGGTTTTTCTTTTTCTTTTGTTTTTTTTGTTCTTCTCTTTCTTTTTTTATTTTTTAACTCTGACTTTTTAATAGCATATTGAACAGGATTTTTTATATTACTGCAAAAATTGTCAGGAGTACAAACTTGCAAATCTTGATAGTAATCTTTATTATCACAGTTTGGAGGTAAAACTATTTTGTTTCTAAAAGCATAGTTTATTTGACTTTTTATGTATGTTTCTCTCAATTTTTCTCCTTTTTCTAAATTTTTTTCATTCCAAGCATAAATTATTTTTTCAACATTTTCTCTATCCCAACCTACACTTCTTAAAAAGTTTAAAAGAATAAACAAACTTCTTTTTTTACCATCTTTTAAACCTTGTAAAATATTCTTTACACAAGGAGGCCAAAATTCTTCTTTTATTGCTTTTTCAGGAACTTTAAACTCTGAATTTATAATGCTTTTATACTTTTTTTCTTCTATACTTTTTTCTTGTTCTAAAAGGTTTATTGCTTTTTCAACTAACAATTTTCCTTCATTTTCACTGCTTTCTTCTCTTACTTTTTGTGTTATAAAAGGAACAATATTTTCAATATATTCCGGTTTTGCATAATGTCTTTCAAACAACAATATTTTGTTTTTGTTTATTGGTATGCTTACTAATCCTGACTTTTCATTTAAAGAATAAGCAGATCTGAATAAATGTCTGTTACTTATTAATAAAGTATCTAAGTGTAAAATTTTTTCAATGTTTAATGTTCTATAAAATTCTTCATTTCCGCAAAAAGAACATTTTTCTATTTTTTTTATTACTTTCATTTCTATATTGCATTTTGGGCATATTTCATAATCGTTATTAGAAGTTTTTTCAAATCCGCATAAAGGACATTGGAATATTTTAAAATTTTCTTCATAAGTTTTTTTACAATAAGTACATTTTTTTATTGTTAAATCTTTTATGTTTAATTTTTCTTCTAATTCTTTTGTAGTGTATGATATTTTGTTGTCAAACAATATTTTTCCTTCAGAAGTTATTTTTGTTAATTCTTCTTCAATATAATTTATTAATATTTTTGTCATTGCTCTTGGCAATTCTGGAAAAAACTTTTTTGTTTCAAATTCTTCATTGTTAAAAAAAACTTTTTTTGGAAAACTTTCAAAAGGAACACCTATATGAAAACCTTTGTTACCTGAAAATTTTACTCTTATATTTTTTATATTAAAATCTTCTAAACTTTTAACTAAAAGGTAAGCTACTGTTTTGCTAAAATCCCAGTTTGGAGAATCAACGTCTAAAATAAAATCCCAACCTATAAGTAATTCTTTATACTTTTTTTCATCCATAGAAGTTTTTATTTCTAAAGGATCAAAATATAATTCTTCACTTATATGAAAACTTGTAGCTCCTTTAACAATATAATTATAAATTTCTGCTTCCGATTCTAAAATGTTAGGTCTGTTTCCAAAACCTTTTTGATATTTTACAGCTACTTCTCTATTTTTGCTTTCTTCAACTATTGCTTTTGCTATGTTTTTTTTAGAATAATGTTTTATTGCTAAACTTTTCAATATTAAAGGATTAAGCATAATATTAGAAGGTTTTTTTTATTTAAAAATATGTCTGTTTTAAATTTTTAATACTTTCATACGCTTTTATAGTTTGTTTTTCATCTATTAGAATGGTTAATTCTGTATATGTGCTTAAAATTTCATAAATGTTAATGTTGTTAAAAGCTAATTCTTTTGTAATTATATAAAAAAAGCCTATTGTGTTTGTTGCTTCTTCTGAAATTCTTAAAGTTATACTGTTTAAATTTTCATGTAGTTTTTTTATTTTAAAACTTTTTTTTATTAAAGAATTTAATTTTTCATAATTCTTTTTGTTTATTATTAAAACAACTTCATTATTTGATTGTATGATGTTTTCTATTAAATTGTTCTCATACAATTTTTTTAAATTTTTTAAATTTTCATTGTTTTTTTCTAATATTATTTCTATTAAATTTTCTTTTATTATGATATTGTCTTCTAAAAAAACTTTTTTTACAATTCTTTTGTTTTTACTTTCTAATTCTTCTGCTAATCTTCTTAAAGCCATTATTATAGCTGTATGTTTTACTTTTTTATTCAATTCTAATTCTATTTTTTCTTTTAAATATTCTGCTAGTGAAGCATAACTTATAAGTTTTCTTGACAAAAATTCTTCTAGTAAAGGATTTTCTCTAACAATTTTTTTAACAATATGACTTATAGTTGCCATAAAAAAAAGAAAGATAACATTATTTTTAAATTTTGTTATTATTTTAACATTAAGTTTATAACTTTTTTTTATAACCTTAAATTTTATGTATAACAGTTTAAGAAAAGAATTAGTTTTAGATTTGAGAGAAGCACAACAAAGTCCTGAAGGAATATATTTTGATAAAAAATTAGCATTAGAAATAGTTAATTTGTTTTATGAAGCTAACGGTAAGTATGTATTATTAACTCATCCTCACAGTCATTCATCAGAATTAGAAAAACAAATTTATGTTTATAAAAATAAGCCTGAAGATATTTTTTTAGGAAGCCATTTTAGGTTTAACATCAAAGATAGTTTAGAAAAGGATTATGTTTTTCAAGAAGCAACAATGTATTCTGATTGGTTAGGAGTATTTTTAGATTTTTCAACAAATGCAGAAAAAAGATATGGTTTAGGAGAAAAAGTTTATGAAGATAACATTTATAATTTGAGCAGTAAAGCAGTAAGTTCTTTATTGAGAAAAGGTAGAAGAGTAAGATATACTTTAGAGCATGGGTTTAAAACTTTAAGTGAAGAAAGTAGAGAAAGAGGTTTAAAATTAATATATATTATTTCTACATCAGGAGTTTCATGGATAAATATTCCTGACACTACAGGAGAAATGAATGGAGAAAAAATAAAAGAAACATTAATGTTGTTAAATGATTATTTAGATGAAAATTTTTTAGGAAATGTTTATGTAGGAGTTCATTTTCATAACGATTTAGATAATGCTATAAAAAATACAAAAGTCTCTTTAGAAAAATATGTTAAATATTTTGATGTTACTCCTTTAGGTTTAGGGGAAAGAAATGGAATTTCAAGTTTGTTAGAAACAGCAAATATGATAAATGAAACGTATGGAAAAATTTATGATTTAAAACCTTTAGAGGAAATAGAAGCTATTGTTTTAAAAGAATTTTTAAATAATGATTTAGAAGAATTTATAAAAAGACAGTTAGGAGAAAATAAATATAAACATGTTGCAGGAACTCATGTTAATGCAATATCAAAAGGAGTAAGATATAAAGCAAATGAAGGAGAAGACAATATTCTTTTTAATTATCAAAGTGGAATAAGCAATACAAAAGTAATATTAAAAAGATTAGGCATAAATGTGAAAGAGGAAGATGCAAAAATAATAGAAACAAT
>WIAN01000108.1 GCA_015519985.1 Candidatus Woesearchaeota archaeon
ATTACTGACAATACAAAACTATATTATACACTTGATTATGTTGACTCTTGTTTTAACATCACTTCTCCAGGAAATTATTCTTTAAACACAAGTCTATTTTCAAATGGAACTTGTATTAGTATTTATAATAATAATGTAAGTTTAGATTGTAACAATTACAAAATAACTTATGGAACCTTATATGATGACTCTTATGGAATATACATAAATACAAGTGTTAGTAATGTTAATATTAGCAATTGCATTTTAAACCAAACAAACAGTTCAACACAAAAAGATTATGGGATTTATAGTAATGCAACTTCTTCTAATAAAAATTACAATATTTCTATATCTAATGTTTCTATTTTTACATCTGGTGGTAGTGCCTATGGTTTATATATCTATTTTTCTGATTATTCTAAATTGTACAATGTTTCTGTTAATACTACTAACCTATACGCTTATGGAATGTATTTTTATAATTCTAACTTCTCATATTTGTCCAAAATAAATATTAACACTTCTAACGCTTATGCTGATAATTTGCATTTTTATTATTCTAGTTATTCTAATTTTTCCGATATTAATATATACTCTTTAAGTGCTTTTTCTTCTGCTTTATATTTAGAACAATCCAATTACTTGTCTTTAAAAAATGTTTTTATTAATGTTTCTATTGATAATTCATATTCTCTTAATCTTTTTAATTCTAATTATTCTAATTTTTCTAATACTAGTATTTTTTTATCTGGTTCAGGAGTATTTATTGGTGGATTATATGCTCGTTTTTCTTATAACAACTATTTTTTTAATTCTTCTATTAATGCTTCTAGTGTTTATGATATTTATTTTGTTGGTGATAATAATCCTTCTTTGTTTTTAGTTAATACTTCTTTTAATAAGTCTGATGTTTATTTTTATGATTCTGATTCTGGTTTGTTGTATAATGGTTATTATGTTGATGTTTATGTTAATGATTTAGCAAACAGTCCTTTAAGCAGTGTTAATGTTTCTTGGAATTTTTCTGGTTTGGTTTATGATCCTGGTAGGGTTTCTTTGAATGGTTCTTCTTTAACTGGTGTTGATGGTTGGAGTAGGAATAATGTTGTTTATGAGTATTATCAGAATTCTACAGGAAAGTATTTTTTAAACAATTATACTTTTAACGTTTCAAAAGATTCAGTAAGTAATTCTTCTGAAGAGAATATTACTGACAATACAAAACTATATTATATTCTTGGAATTGATGTTGTTGCTCCTACTTGGAGTAATAATGTTACTAATGAGACTTCTATTAATCCTAAGAGGTATGAGTTTATTCAGTTGAATGTTTCTTTGCAGGATGATGTTTCTTTGGATTCTTTTGTTTTTTCTTGGAATGATTCTGGTTCTTGGGTTAATGATTCTCCTGTTAGTATTAAGGGTTTGACTTCTTTTGTTGTTAATGTTACTAAGAATGTTTCTTCTGTTAAGAATACTGTTGTTGGTTGGAAGGTTTATTTTAATGATACTTCTAATAATACTAATGAAACTGACATTTTTTCTTTTACAGTTAAAAATTCTCCTCCTAAAATTTATTTGGACCAATTGCCTAATAATACTGATACTTATAATAGAAGTCCTAAATTTAATTGGTCTTATCAAGATTTAGATAATGAAGCTTTAACTTTTAATGCTACTTTTTATTGTTATAATGGTTGTTCTTCTGATAATAGAGAATATATTACTTCTAATAATTATGTAATTCCTGATGATTTTAAATTTTTGTATGATCAAGGTTATTTTTATAATTGGAAAGTTGAAGTTTGTGATTCTGATGTTTGTGTTTCTTCAAATTTAAGAAACTTTACTATTAGTAGTTTGTTAAGTTTAAACTTTACTCAGAATAGTACTGATTTTGGAAATAAACTTCCTGGAGATGTTGATGATACTACAGATAACAATCCTAATCCTTTACTTTTAGAAAATGATGGTAATATTTTGATTAATGTTTCTTTATATGCTGATAATCCTATTTTTATTAAATCTTCTCTTCCAAGCAATAATTTTAGAGCGAAAGTAAGAGCTTATGAACTTAATAGTTATAGTGATGCTAATGAATCTTGGTTTGATATTCCTCCTCAATTAGAAAATGTTAGTATTATTAGGAATTTAAATTATTCTGATAGTAATGATTCTGCTTATGTTGATTTGTATATTAGTGTTCCTACTGATGAACCTGCAGGAACTAAATCTTCTACAATAGTTGCGGTAGGTGAGGTAAATTGAATAAAAAAAATTTAACTTTATTTTTTGTAATAGTTATGTTGTTGTTAATTTTTTCTTTTAATGTTTTTTCTTTTGGTATTAGTCCTGCAGTAAAAGAATATAATTATGATAATATAAAAAATAATGTTTTAAAAGGATTTGTTAAAATTGTCAATTTGCATAATGAAACTTTAAACTTATTAGTTTTTTCTGATGATGATTTTGTTTTTTCAAAAAATATTGTTAATATTAATCATTCTGTTAAAGAAGTCAAAATAAATTATACTTTGCCTCTTAATAATTTGAATGAAGGAGAAAATGTTTTTGTAATAAAAATTATTCCTTTAAATGAAAATAAAAATTTTATTTCTTCAAATACTATGTTGTTGTCTAAAGTTAAAGTTATTAAACCTTACAAAAATTCTTTTTTAAAAGGAAGGATTGATTATTATAATAAAAAAGTTGTAATTCCTATTTTTAATATTGGAAGTAAAAATACAATTGCTAATTTAAGGTTTGAAGTTTTTGGAAATAATAATGAGTTAATAAAAAGTTTTTATGAAAAAAATTTTTCTATAAAAAAATCTTCTTTTGTTGAAAAAAAATTTGATTTGAGTTTTTTAGATTCTGGAGAATATTTTTTAAAAGCAACAATTTTTTATGATAATAATATTTTAGAGTTAAAAAAGAATATTTATTTGAACACTCC
>WIAN01000109.1 GCA_015519985.1 Candidatus Woesearchaeota archaeon
AAAAATATTGTGATAAAAAAGTATAATAAAAAATTCTTAAATTCAAAACTAAAACTATTAAAATTTTTTATATTAATTATGTTAAAACTAAAAAAACCAAGAACATTCAGAATTAAAAAGAATATTAAAAATATTGTTATGTTTATAGTTAAATGTTGTTTATAATTCATTTTTATTTTAGTATTCCTTTTTTTCTTAAATAGTTTTCTGCTTCTAAACCTACAAAGTCAGAAATATTGTTTTTATTATTTTTAACAACTTTTTTGTATAAATAAAGGTTAATATCACTTATCAATTGAGGACCTTCAAAAATCATTCCTGTAATTAATTGTAATAAACTGCTTCCTAACAAAATTTTTTTAAAAGCATCTTTTCCTGAAAATATTCCTCCAACTCCAATAATAATATATTTTCCTTTAGTTTTATAATAAGTGTAAGCAATCATAACATTTGAAAGTTCTTCAACAACTTTTCCAGATAAACCTCCATAAGAAACAATATTTTTTTCAACAATTTTATTTTTAACTTTTAATCTGTCTTTTGTAAGATTGCTTATTACAAAACCATCAACATCATATTTTTCTACAACTTTAAAAATTTTATCTAACTCTTCAAAACTAGTATCAGGAGATAATTTTAAAAAAATAGGTTTTGTTTTTTTTATAGAAAAAATTTTTTTCAACAACAAATCTAACTTTTTTGCAGAATTAAAAGGTTCTCCTCCGCAAGTATTAGGACAACTCAAATTTATAGTAATATAACTCCCTATATTTTTATCTAAAAAAGTCTTGTAAGCTTTAAAGTAATCTTCAATACCTTTATTAGTTTCTATTGTAGTTTCATCATTAGTTCTTGCTATACTTATACCTATTGGAATTTCAAAATCTTTATTATATTTTTTCCTATTTTTTTCTATTACTTTTTTTAACCTTTCACTTACTTTTTCACAACCATCATTTTTCAAACCATAATAAACAATTAAACTCCTACTTTTTTTTAATCTAAACAATCTTGGTTTAGGATTTCCTTCACAATATTCTCCTGTAATACTTCCTACTTCTTCAAAACCAAAACTTAAATTAGGAATTATATTTGTTAATAAAGCATTTTTATCAAAACCAGCAGACAAACCAATAGGATTATAAAAATAAATCCCTCTAATATTTTGTCCTAAAAATTTTTTTAACTTAATTTTTGGATAACCATAAAGAATGTTAATAATATTTTTTGTAAAAGAATATTTGCTTAAAAAAATTCCTGTATTAGTCATTCTATCATGAACTTTTTCAGGGTCTAACAAAAAAAATATTTGTTTTAAAAAAAACTTGTATATTATTCTTAAAAAAAAGTTTCTTATAGTTATAAAAAAAATAATAGTTTCAATATAAACATTTTTTAAAAATGTAATTAAAAAAACAAAAAACCTTTGTGATTCCATAATAAAAGAAAATTCACAATACTTTATAAGTTTTATTAATTAAATTTTATAAAATATCTTTTTATATTTTTCAGGAATCAAAGCCAAAACATTGACTCTTCTAGGATCTCCATCTAGTATTCTTTCTAATCTTTCTTGAACTTTATTTGTGGGTGTTTCTTTTAAAAGTTTTATTGCATAAGAAACTTCTTCTCTTTTTCTTTCAGGTTCTACCTCGTATTTTGAAATAATAAAATTTAATTCTCCTGGATTCAAATTAAGTGTTCTTGATAGTTCTTCTATTCTTTTGCTTTTTTCTGATTTGTCTTTTACTCCTGTTAAAACATCTATTGCCATTGCTAAGTATATTGTTTCTTCCTCTATACCTTTAGAAGATAATCTATCAATATAACTTTGAGAATATTTTGTTCCGTTTAAATATTTTGTAGGTATTCTTTCATTTTCTCCAAGAACATATCCAAGGACAGTAACATATGATAAGAGAGGATTGTTTATTTCATCTGTTGGAAACGTATTCTGTCCTAACAAAAACAACCATCTAGAAATATCATCTCTATAAAAAATCTTGTATGTTCTTCCCTCTTTTGGATTTTGAATTCTTGGAACTATTTCTTCATGTATAGTTCTTATAGAATCTAAACAACTTCCTAAAGGAAGTAAATATATTTCTCTTCCTCTTCTCTTTATAGTTTTTACAGTTTTTGAATCTGTTCCTGTATTGCTACAGCCTCTTGTTTTTTTTGCTTCTCTTACAACTGCTCTATAAAGACCTTCTTCTCCTTTTGAATCATAAACTTCTCTAAAATTTTGTATTAGATTATTGTTTGTATTCATATTTTTTTTAGAAATATAAATGATTTATAAATATTTCTGTTCTTCACTATTTTATAATGAATACAATGTTTATACTGCTTTTGGTATTATGCTTGCTGCTATAAAACTAAACAAGATTGTTGTTGCTAAACTTATTATTACATATAATGTTGTGCTTGTCAATAAATTTTTTCCTATCAAATATTTTTCGTATAAAGAATCACTTCCATTTTCTATTCCATTCAATATTATGCTTAATATTATTGTAATTTCAACAATGTACAATCCTACTATTATTTGAAAATAATATGTTGGCACTCCATCTCCGAAGAGTGTTGTTATTAATTGTAATGTTCCTGGATCTACTCCTCCTGCTCCTACTGCGTTTTCAAATCCTCCTCCTGAAAATCCTTTGAACAATCTTGAAAGTTCTGTAAGTATTGTCATTATCATTGCTGTGATACCAACTACAATTCCTGCTATTGCAGGAGCTAATATGCTTATCTGTTGTTTCATATCACTTATTATATCTGCTAATAAATCTCTTAATCTTTCATTTACTCTATGTATTTCTCTTATATATTCTGAAATGTTTATTAAAGCTTGACTTGCTATTAAAGGTCCTTTTTTTATGCTTTCTATTAAAACTCTCATTGCACTTTCTATTAAAGGACTTGGAAAAAAACTTAAAGCTCCTCTTTTAATGTCAAAAATAGCATCTTTTACATTCATTCCTAACCTTCTTATGTTTAATGCTACTGCTGTAAAAAAATCCCCTGAAACTGTTCCTTCAACTGTTTTTGCTGCTTTTTCAAAAGCTAACTCTGCAGGTATTCCATCTCCTAATCTGTTTCCTAATTGGAATAATGCAGAAGAAAATTCGTCTTCTAACTTTTTTGCATTCTCTCTAATTTTGTATAATTTTTTATATTTAAAATTATAATAAAAACCTATTCCTAAACCTATCATTAAAACCATAATAATACTTAATATTGTTGAAAGTATTCCATAAGGACCTACTATTATTTTTTTATCATCTGTTCCTGAAAGTTTATAACCAAACAATCTAAAATCAGAATTTGGAAGTAAAGAAATGTCTAAACTTTGATGTATAGCATCAATATTTTGAGGAGTTACAAACAATTGTATAAATACAGGTATAAAACCAATTATTAAACCTAAAACTACAATGAACATGCTTATATATAAAGGGTTTATTTTAAAACCTAAAATGTTAATGTATTTTAACTTTTGCAATTCAGGATTGCTTTCACTTATATCTGTATCTCCATAACCTGTAGGTCTTTTACTTAATATTTCTCTTCCTTGAGTATAAACTATTAAAGGAAGTATAATATTATAC
>WIAN01000013.1 GCA_015519985.1 Candidatus Woesearchaeota archaeon
AAAGACCAATTAGAATATAATCTTTTTTTATCAAAAGAAGCTCATAAAAACAATTTAAGCATAGCATTAAAAAACGATTTAGAACAAATAAAAATTTTAATTGACTATTACGATTTTTCTTTGAATGAAGAATGTTTTTACTACAACGAATGTGAAAAATTATTGCCTTTTATAAAAAAAGGAAAAGCAGTTTTGAATGTAGAATACAATTTAGAATTAAAAGATTTTTGTAAAAAAGCAGAAGAATACAATTTTTCATCATTAAAAATGGATTATTCACTAGATGGAAAAAGAAAAAGTTGCGAAGAATATTTACAAAATTAAAAAAATAAAAACCTTTAAAAAAGAAAAAAATATTTTTTATTCTTATGTATGAAATAGTAATAGGAAGAAGTCAAAAAGACAGAGAAAAATATGGTTTAAAAGGAACAATGCCCATAGCAAAACATTATGTAAAAATGGGTCAAACTTCTAGTTTAGCAAACAAAGTATTAATAGATGCAATCACAAGTCATGTTATCTTTATTTGTGGAAAAAGAGGAAGTGGAAAATCTTACACAATGGGAGTATTAGCAGAAGGTTTAGGATTATTAGAACCAGAAATAAAACAAAACATAGCAACAGTAATATTTGACACTATGGGAGTATTTTGGACTATGAAATATAAAAACAAACAAGACGAAGAATTATTAGAAGAATGGAACTTACATGAAGAAGAATTTAAAGTAAAAGTATTAGTTCCAGAAGGAAAAGTAGATGTTTTAAAAGAACAAAATTTTCCAGTAGACGGAGGTTTCAGCATATCATTAAAAGAAATGACTCCTGAAGCATGGTGTAGTGTTTTTGAAATAGATCCTTTGTCAGAAGTAGGAGCATTCATACAAAGAATAACATCAGATTTAGAAGAATACACTTTTGAAAATATTTATCACAAAATAAAAATGTTAGAAGCAGAACAACACATAAAAATGGTTACAGAAAACTTGTTTAGAAATGCAGAAAAATGGGGTTTATTCTCAGAAAAAGAAACAAAAATAAAAAATTTAGTAACTCCTGGAGAAATAACAGTTTTAGACGTTTCAATGTATACAAACACAAGCAACAGTAATTCTTTAAGAGCATTAGTAATAGGTTTAGTATCACAAAAATTGTTTGAAGAAAGAATGACAGCAAGAAAAATAGAAGAATACAAAAATGTAAAAGAATCATTACAATACATTCCGGGAAGAACAGAAGAAAAAAATGAAATGCCGTTAGTATGGCTTTTTGTAGATGAAGCACACGAATTTTTACCAAAAAAAGGAAAAACAGCAGCATCACAACCATTAATAACATTGTTAAGAGAAGGAAGACAACCAGGAATAAGTTTAGTATTAGCATCACAACAACCAGGACAAATACATACAGATGTACTAACACAATCAGACATAGTAATAAGTCATAGATTAACAGCAAAAATAGATATAGAAGCATTAGGATTATTGATGCAAAGCTACATGAGACAAGGATTAGATAAAGAAGTAAATAATCTTCCAAGAACAAAAGGAGCAGCATTAATATTTGACGATACAAATGAAAGAATTTATCCAGTACAAATAAGACCAAGGTATACTTGGCATGGAGGAAGCAGTCCAAAAGCATTAAGAGAAGAAAAAAAATTATTATAGTTTATATTATGATCATATTATGATAATTATTTTTAAAGTGAGTTTTATGATACCTAAAAAAGCAAAAAAAGTATTTGAAGGAAAAATATTCACAATATACCAATGGAAACAAAAATTGTTTGATAATAGCTATGATATTTTTGAAAGAGCAAAAAGAAAAGACACAGTACAAATAATATTAGTAGATAAAAAAAATAAAAAAATATTTTTAGCAGAAGAAAGACAACCATTAAAAAAAAGAAAATATTCTTTTATAGGAGGAAGAATAGAAAAAAATGAAAAGCCAATACAAACAGCAAAAAGAGAATTATTAGAAGAAACAGGAATGAAAGGAAAATTAAAAAAGTTAAAAAC
>WIAN01000110.1 GCA_015519985.1 Candidatus Woesearchaeota archaeon
GAATGGAATTTAATACCTCATATTTATGAAAGTCCTTTTTATGTTTATAGTTATGCTTGGGGAAAACTTTTAGTTTTATCTTTATTTGAAGAATATAAAAAAGATAAAAAAACTTTTTTAGAAAAGTATAAAAGAATATTATCTTCTGGAAACAGCAAGAATCCTATAAAATTGTTGAAAGAAGAAGGTTTTGATGTTGAAAAAAAATCTTTCTGGATTAAAGGATTTAAAATTTTAGAAGAATACATTAATATGTTAAAAAAGTTAAAAAAAGAACTATAGGACTACTTTAAAGTAGTTCTCAACAGAAACATTTTTAAAGAAAAAAAACTAACAAAGAAAAAATGACATTCACAATACTAGATTTAAATGAAATTTTTTTAGACAAAAAAGGCAGAAGAAGAGTAAAAGAAAAAAGAAATGAATTCTACAACAGAATAATACTAGATTCCCGACCAGAATTACTTGAAGAAGCACTGAGAAAATATTCTTTTTTAAGTGTAAAATCAGCAATAAGCAGCGTACAGCAAGAAGCAGAAAGCGAAGAAATAACGGAGAAAGAAGTTATAGAAAAACAAATATCTTTAACTGAAAGAGGATTACAATATATAATAGATAGGATAAAATCAGGAGAAAAAGAAATAAAACATGTAGACCTGGTTAATTTAAACAGGATAATATCCCCTGAAAGCTATAAAAAACATCCTAACTCCTATAGAAGAACAGAATTGCTTGTTGGAAAGCATGCACCTCCAAAGCCTGAAGAAGTAGCTTCTTTAATGGAACAATTGTTGTACATTCTTAATGAAGTTGAATCTAATAGCATAGTAAAAGCTGCATATGCACATCACGAGCTCGTCAGAATACATCCTTTTTCAGATGGAAATGGGCGAGTTGCAAGATTATTGGAAAATTGGATTTTAATGAGCAATCTTTACGTTCCAACATATATAGCTCAAGAAGAAAGAGGAAGATACATACGTTTATTAAGCAATAGTTTTAGCGAAATAAACAGAACTGGAAAAATAACAGATATGACACTAGAATTTTTTTATTTTACACTAGAAAGAGAAGAAAGAAGTTTAAATGAACTTTTAGAGAAAGTACCATATTCTTAATTTTTTTATTCTTCTGCTTCTTCTTGTTCTACTACACTAAAACTCACTACTTTATCATCTTCTTTTAATCTTATTATTCTTACTCCTTTACTTGCTCTTCCAAATCTACTTATATTTTTAACTAAAGTTCTTATTATTATTCCTTTTTGTGTTATTACTATTATTCCTTTATCATCACTTACAGCTTTTACTCCTACAACCTTTTTCCCTTCTGTTTTAATGTTTATTACTCCTGAACCGCCTCTATTTTGTACTCTGTATTGTTCAAACAAAGTTTTTTTCCCATAACCGTTTTCTTTTATTGTCAATACATCTGTACCTTCACTTTTTTGAGCTGCTCCTACAACATAATCATTTTGTTGTAATTTTATTCCTCTAACCCCGTAAGCTGTTCTTCCCATTGCTCTTACATCTGTCTCTTTAAAATATATGCTTTTTCCTAATGCTGTTCCTAAAAGAATATAATCATTTCCATCTGTAAGTTTTACATCTATAAGTTCATCATTGTTTTCTTCTAAATTTATTGCTTTTATTCCTGTAACTCTTACATTACTGAAAGCATTTAAAGGAGTTCTTTTCACAATTCCTTTTTTTGTAGTGAAAAACAAATATTTTTCTTCAGAAAATTCTCTTACAGGAATTATTGCTGTTATTTTTTCTTCTTTTTCTAAATTTACTAAGTTTATTATAGGTCTTCCTAATGCTGTTCTGCTTCCTTCTGGTATTTTGTAAGTTTTTAACCAATAAACTTTTCCTTTGTCAGAGAATAAAAGTAAATAGTCATGAGTGTTTGCTATTATTATTTTTTCAACAAAATCTTCTTCTCTTGTTTTTGTACCTGTAAGTCCTTTTCCTCCTCTATTTTGTATTCTGTATTCTTCTAAAGATATTCTTTTAACATAACCTTTGTTTGTAATTGTAACTGCTACTGTTTCTTCTTCTATTAGTTTTTCTTCATCAAAACTTCCTGTAACTTTTGTTGTTAAATCTGTAAGTCTTTGCCCTTTTAATACTTCTTTAACTTCGTCTAATTCTTTTATTA
>WIAN01000111.1 GCA_015519985.1 Candidatus Woesearchaeota archaeon
AAGCCTAATATGTTTTTTGACAATGATTTTTTTGAAAAGTTTGGTTTGAAAAATTTTTCTTTAAAAACAACTTTTGCTTTTAATATCGATAAAGAATTCCATCCTAAAGATAATGAATGGGTTGGTTATATTTTTGACTTTAATGATTTTAAAATTTATCATGTTGGTGATAGTGACGATATTAAAGAAAATTATGGTTTAAATGTTAATGTTGTTCTTGTTCCTGTTTCTGGAACTTATGTTATGAATGCAGATGAAGCTTATAATTTTGTTTCTAACTTGTTTTTTGATGTTGCTATTCCTATGCATTATGGTACTATTGTTGGAACTTTAGATGATGCTTTAAAGTTTAAAAGTTTAGTAGAAAGTAAAGGTAAAAAAGTTATAATTCCAGAATTGCATAAAAATATTTTAGAATAAAAAATTTTTTTATATTAATGATTCTTCTCCTTTTATTAGTTTGTAGGTTTCTTCGAAGTATTGTTGTACTTGGTTTAGATATTCTTTTAAGTCTTCTATTGTTATTTCTTTTATTCCTTCGTCTAAGAATACTGTCATTGTTACATTTTTTCTGAATTCTTTGCTTCTTTCAAAATTGCTTCTTCTTATTTTTCTTAAATATAATAACATTTCTATTATTTTTTTTGCGTCTTTGTCTTCTTTTAAACTCATTATTATTGCTGCTCTTTCTGGTTTTGATTCTGGTAGTTCTTCTATTTTTCCTTCTTCATGTCTTTTTTTTGCTATTGTTTCTGCTTGGTATTCTAAACTTGCTATTAGTCTTTCTATTAGATTTCTCATTACATCTACTGTTCTTGCATATTTTAAACTTACATAAAAAATATGGTCTGCTCTTTTTAATTCTTGTAATGCTTTTTTTAATGTTTCTTCCAAGTTAGTTTTCACCAAAAATTTCGTATAATTTTTGATATTTTTGTTTTAAAAATAATATTTTTTTTTGTACTTCTTCATAAGATATTTTTTTTACATTAAAATTTTCATCTGCGTAATACAAATTTTTGTTTTTGTAAAATGTTGTTGTGCTTTTTTTATATTCTTCTATTGTTTTTTTTATTTTTAAAATTTCTTCGTATATTTCCAAAAAGTTTTCGTTTTTTTCCGAAAATTTTTTTTTGAATTCTTTATCTTTTATTATTTCTTCTAATATGTTTTTTATTTGTTCTAATATTGATATGAATATTTTGTTGTCTTGTATTAAATCGTATTTTTCTTCTAATAAGTTTTCTAAAAATAATATTTTTTCTCTTATTTTTTTTAAATCCATTTTTTATTCTTCTTGCAATTTTAATATTGCTTCTGCTATGTCTCCTTTTGTTTCTTCTAAGGTTTTTTTTGCTTTTTCATAAGAAACATTTGTTTGTTCTACTACTGTTTTTATGTCTTCTTCGTTTATCGTTATTTTTTCTTCTAAAGGTATTTTTTTAAATTCTCCTGCTATTTGGAAGGTTTTTACTCCTTTCATATCTACCATTGTTACTTCTGGATTTTCAAATACGTATTGTTCATTTTCTAAGTTAAAAATTATATTTTTTACATTTAATTCTTCTTGTTTTATTCCCAATCTTTTCATTGCTTGTTTCATCATTTTAGGATCCATTCCTGGAATCATAAGATACACCTCAATAAGTCAATAATAATTTTTTTTTTAGAAATGTTTATGATAATAACGGTAGTATTACTCCTATTATTAAAGCTAATAATACTCCTATTATTATTACTGCTTGAGGAGATAATTCTACATTGCTTTTGTATTCGTCAAAATATCTTACTATTCCTCCCATAGAACTGGGCATAGAAATTTTATCTTGTTTTGCCATTCTTTTTAGTAATATAGTAGTAGTATTTAAATTTTATTTATAATTTTGTTAGAAATAATGGTTTTAAAAATATTTTAACATTTTTTCTACACAATTGTTTAAAGGCCAAATTTTTATTTTTGCTCCTAAAAAAGCGTTTATTGAAGAGTAAAGAAGTATAATGAACAAGGTTAAAACTATTGCTAAATAGAATAAAAAGTATATTATAAAAGTGTTTTGTGAATTAATAAAATATAAAGGTATTGAGAATAATAGTAGAGTTAAATATATTGTTATGTTTAAAGCAGAATGATATTTTAATAATTCTTGTTTTTTATCTTTTAAAACTAGTAAAAAAAATAATGCTATTGCAGGCCCTAAAAAGTATTGTATTCCTGAAAATATTCTTTCTAAATCTTCATTAAAAAAAACATCATTTACATTTTTATTTTTTGTTTTTTTTATTGTTTTTACTCTTGTATTTTTACTTTTTGTTTTGATTGTATCTTTTTTTATTTTCTTTTGTGTTCTTGTTGTTTTTTTCTTTTCAACCATAAAGAAACATAAGAGTTTTATGTTTATAAAGGTTTTTATAAACTTTTCAGATAGTTTTTTAAATTTGTTTTACATTCTTATAGTTGTGGTGTGTTGGGTTGTTTTCGGCTTTTATGCTGAGGAAAGTCCGGCCACTCATTTTGGGAGAAAGCTGTAAAAAGCTCTTTCAAGCTACAGAAACGATAAAGCCTTGCAATTTTTTTTGATGATATAAAAGTTGAAATTTTGCAAGGTTTTTGAAACGAGCTTGAAAGCCCTCGAGTGCAAGTACTTTTGTACGCTTAGTAGAATACAACCGAAACCTTTCCAATTTTTTGGAGGTTTACAAAAGCCGGCTTACAGATACACCACAAAAATTTATTTTTTTTGTGATTTTTTATGGAAAAAGTAGAAGTTAAAGAATATTTTAATGAAAGACTATCTTCTGGAACTGAATTGTTAGACAGTATTCTTAATGGAGGTTATGAAAAAGGAACTATTACTTCTTTTTATGGAAATGCTGGAAGTGGTAAAACTACTTTTTGTCTTCTTGCTGTTAAAGAAGCTTTGAAAGAAGGAAAAGTTATTTATATTGATACAGAAGGAGGTTTTAGTGTTGAAAGGTTTTTACAATTATATGAAGATAAATCTGAAGGGTTTAAACTTTTAGATAACGTTTATGTTTTGAAACCTTCTAGTTTTGAAGAACAAAAATCTGCTTTTGAATATTTAAAAGATAATATTAAAGATAATGTTGTTTTAGTTGTTGTTGATTCTATAAGTATGCTTTACAGAATTGAGTTAGGTAAAAGTAATAATATTCCTGAAGTTACTCGTGCTTTAGCTTCTCAAATGTCTTTGTTAATTCAAATTGCTAATAAAAATAATATTCCTGTTATTGTTACTAGTCAAGTTTATTCTAATCTTGAAAAAGAAGAAAATATTATGTACGGCGGAGATTTTATGAAGTATGCTAGTAAATGTTTGTTAGAATTAAAATATGATCCTTCTAATGGAAGTAGAAAGATAGTTCTTAAAAAACATAGAAGTATTAAAGAAGGAGTTACAAAAGAATATTTTATTAGTGATAAAGCTATTCTTGAAAAAGATTAATCTGATTTGTGTTTTATTTTAAAAAAACATTAAAAAAATTTTTTTTAAATTTTTTATTCTATTATTATGTTTTCTGGGTTGAAGCCTAATTCTACTAGTATTGGTTTTACTTTGTTTTTGTAGTCTCCTTGCAATTCTATTCTTCCTTCTTTGTATGTTCCTCCACATGCAAATTTGTTTTTTAACTTTTTTGCTATTTCTTTAACATCTATTCCTTTATCTTCTAACCCTTCTATTATTGTATATTTTTTTCCAAACTTTTTTTTAGCAGTTGTTATTGTTATTATTTTGTTTTCTTTGCTAATCTCTTCAAAAGCTCCTAAATCTTTAGGAAGTCCTGTTAACGG
>WIAN01000112.1 GCA_015519985.1 Candidatus Woesearchaeota archaeon
TTAAAATACTATTCATATACAAAACATAATAAGAATTGTTTTTTTTAACAATCAATTGAGAAAAATCATTTTCAACCATAACATTCAAAGCTTCTTGCAAAGAAGAAGCATAACCAATAAAAACAATTTCAGATTTATAATGTTTTACAGCTTTATTATTCTCTTTCTCTAAAAGGTTTAAAGTATTCTCAATCTTTTTAACAGTAGAATATAAAGGGTCTATCTTTTTATTTTCAATCTTATTAATAATAGATTGAGAAACATTGCTTAATTTTGAAAGTTTTAATTGAGAAATATTCAAATTCAATCTTTTTTTCTTCAAAATTTCAGCAATCTTTTTAGTTTCAAAAGAAATTTCTTTCATAAAAAAACAGAAATTCTTAAAAGAATAAAAAGTTTTTGGTTTTAAAAGAATGGATAAAAATAATATTTTACAAAATAGAAAAGTTTATATATAACTACTTGTTAGTAGTGTTTATGGCTGATGTTTATAACGTTGTTTCTGGAAAAGATGTTTTAGATGAAGTTGAAAGAAGAGCAGAAAGAGGAAGACCATATTTAAGAATAAGAGACAATTATATTCCTTTAATTTATGTGGAAGGAAGATTGCCAGGAATAACAGAAGAAGCAGGAATAAATTATAGAGTTCAATCTGGAGGACATAGCATTATTATTCCTTCCGACATTGCTTTGCCAGAAAATTCAAAAGTTTTAGAAACAATCAGAGATAGTGTTAGAATATCTAATCATTATATTCCTACAAGCATGGTTTCTAAAAAAGGTGGAGAAAATACAACAACAGACTATGCCTCTTTATTACATTTATATTTTAAACAAGAATACAATGGAAAAGAAGAAAGAGGAATTGTTGTTTTAGGAGGACATACTGGAAAAATAGGAGAAACAAATATTTTTTCAGTTAAAAAGTATATGGGTGTTTTTGAAGATGATGCTGTTATTCTAACTCCTTTTGGACTTTTAAGATTAGACAGAAAATACTATTTACCTGATTTTTATAATTCTCTACCACGAAATTTTAAAGGAGAAACTGCTCAAAAAAATTCTGCATTTCAGGATTTGGATGATGCAATAAAAAATGGAGAATTGGAAGACATAATAAAAAGAACAATAGCATCTCATAAAAAAGGAATGAATCCTTTATTTTAAAGAACAAATATTTTATTTTTAACTAACTGTTTTTTTATTTTTCTTTCTTTTCTGTTTTTTCTTTTTTAACTTCAATTTTATTTTTTTCTTTGTTCTTTTCTTTTTTATTTTTTCCTTTAAAATCAATATTAGAAAGTATTACAATTATAACTGTTATTATTGTCAAATAAACCCTATAATTATAATTTATATGTGGGAATATTATTAATGCTAAAAGCATTAAAAAGAATATTAAACCTGTAAATGCTGTTATTTTCATTGCTTTTTCTTCATTTAATTTAAAATAATCTTTTAAAATAACAAAATAAATTCTTCCACCATCAGCAATTAATAATGGTAAAAGGTTAAACAAACCAATTCCTAAGTTTAAAATTACTAAAAAGTATAATAAACCGTTAATCCATAATACTAAACCTTTTATAGGTTTTAAAAATATTAAGTCAGGATTTAAATCTTTTAATTCTATAAATGAAGCTCCTATATAACCAGAATCTTTATTAGGATTTTTTAAAAGTTTAACTTTATAAGAAGAAACATTAGTTTTTAAAGTAATTACATCTCCAGGTTTTGTATTGTCTAAAAAACTTTTTAATTCATCTAAACTTTTTATGCTTTGATTATTAATACCTATAATTTTTTCATTAGTATAATTAAAAGAAGTATTCAATAAATAAGAATTGTCATTAATTTGTTGTATCATTAAACCAGTAGGTTGAAATAAAGTAGATAAAGAAAATAAAAGTAATAAAGCTAAAATTGCAAAGAAAAAATTACTTACAGGTCCAGCACTATAAACTGCTATTTGTTGTTTAGCAGGTTTTTTTTCTAAATCTTTTTCATCAGGTTCTACAAAAGCAGCAGGAATTATAGGTAATAAAATACTTAAAAACGCAAAACCAGAACTTTTAACTTTAATATTATAATATCTTGCTATTATTCCATGAGCCATTTCATGAACTGTAGCTAATAAAAAAATGCTTATAATCCAATATTCAAAAGGAACATAAAAAGTAAAACTTGTTTTTATAGGCAGAACAATTGCTGCTGCTTGAACAGTTGCTTTTTTAATAAATAATTCAAAAAAAGATTTAAACATTAAATAAGAAATAAAAATCATTCCAGTAACTCCTAAAAATATTGTTATAGGTATCAATATAGAAAAAAGTTTTTTATGCTTTTTAGCAAAATGATCCATATGATCTAAACCCCAAGTGGTTTTGTAAAGAACAATATAAATAATATTACCAACAATATTTTGTATTTCTACTTTTCCTCTTTTCTTTTCAATGTACATAAAAATAGTTAAAAATAAAATTAACAATCCTAAAAGAAAATAATCAGTGTTTGCTGTAATGTAAGAAAAAATATTCATCATAAATATCACATCAAAAAAATTGTTAAGAATTTTAAAATTGTTTTATTTAAAAAGTTTATGATTACTTTTTCCTTTTTACTCTTAAATTTTTAGAAAGGCATTTTCTACAATGAACTTTTCCTTTCAAAACTTTCATTGTAGGAGCTCTTAATTTTCTTTTACACTTTCTACAAACATATATATTTTTAAACAATCTATTTTCTGCTTCTGGAATTTTTGCCATTTTATATCAACTCAAAAACATTATTTTTATTCTTTAATTTGTTTTAAAAGCATATAATTCATAACTTTCCAATAAACTACAATGCTTCCATCAACAATTTGACCTTGTAATTCTTCAGGAATTTCCAAATCAAAAGTTTCAAAAGTTTCAGTATCCATAACATTAGCAATTTTATCTGTATGGCTTAAAACTTGAGCATTCCTTTTTTCAATAATAGGAACTTCAACATCATCAGTTCCAGGAGATATTAAAGTTCTCTTTTTATTATCAACAATACCAATCCCTTCAATCCTTGCCTTACTACTACCATGTTTTCCTGGCTTTGAAACAGATACATTAGTAACTCTGCAAGGTTCTCCATCTATCAAAACATAACTTCCTTTTTTTAAAGATCCAGCGGTTGTAAATTTAACTGACATAACACATCACAATAAATTGGATAAACATTCTATTTATAAAAGTTATTGTTTTATAACATAAAAAATAAAATAAAAAAGGAATAAAAAACAAAAAAGAACAATTAAAAAAGCAATAAAAAAGACACTACTAAAAAGTAAATAAAAACAAAAAGTTTTTAAATAGCAATAAAAACCAAAAAAATTATGTTAGAAGAAAAATCATTAGAAAATATTATATTACAGATAAATCCAAAATCAATACTATCAGAAGAAAAAACAGATTATAATGTAAAGTTTCCAAAAGCTACAGCAGATATAACTGAAGCATTATATTTTGTTTTAGACATATATGAAAGAATAAAAGAAGAAAAATTAAGAGAATTAGAAAAATTTAGAGAAGCATATCCTAATCTTGAACAAGAGATTGGAAACATAAATTCTGATGAAATTGCTAAAAGAATTTTAAAACAATATTCACAAGAATCTCAAGAAGAAAAAACTTTAACAGAATTAAAAAAAACAGTTGTAGATGAAATAACTGATTTAGTGAACAATGTTTTTTCAGCAAAATCAGAAGAAAATAACATTACAAAAACCATAACAACAAAAAGAAAAAACAGCACAGAAGAAAGATATTTTAGTTTAGAAGCTGAATTTATGATAGCATATTATCAAGCTGAACTTACAAAAATATTTTTATTAGGATTACAAAATTATGAAATGGAAAGAGAAGGATATTACAATTCAATAGATGAAAGAGTTCCTTCAACAAGAATTTTTTATTTTAAAAAAGATGCTGTTGAAAAAAGTCCTGAGTTAGAAATAGCAATAACAACATACAAAAGAAACCTTTTAACAATATTAAATGAAGGTATTAAAAAAATAGAAGAAGAAAAAGAAAAGATGAAAGAAACATTGACAAAACACAATTCTGGTTTAAATAACTCAAAATATGAAAGATTAAACAAAATTTATTTTTCATTATTACAAGTAGAAAGATACCTATCAAAAAAAGTTAACTAAAAATTAATCAGAATATTTAAAATTAAAGTTTAAAATCCTGATTTTGAAAACAATTCTAAATATTTTTTCTTTTTTCTTGAAAGTAAATATTTTTTTATTTTATCCTCTATAGACTCAAAATTTTCAAACATTCTTTCTAACCTTCTAAATTGTTTTGTATGATAAAAAGTTTTTTTACCTTTAGTTTTAAATTTTAAAAATTTATGTAAAGATTCATGATAGATTAAAAACATCAAAATTTCATCAGGAGCATCTTTAAAAACATTGCTTATTCTAATAGTATCATCATGATAATTATAAGTAGCCAAAGTTCTAGAACTTTCACCTTCCCATTTTAAACTAGGTTTTTCTAATAAACCGTTAAAATATTTTATATTAACTTTTTCAAACAATAAAGATAATTTTTCATCAAACTCTTTTTTTGTATTAGTAAAATGTAAATTTTTAATAAAATTATTATACAAATCAATATTTATGGTTTCTTTATTTTTATTTTCTAATTTTAAAAGCAAAGTTTGCAATAAACCAATTTTTATATCATCATCGACATCTTTCCAATAATAACTTAAATTAAAAGTTATTTTATTATTTACTTTTTTAGCAGTGGCATTATAACCTTTAAATTTTTTAGAATATTTTACTTCAAAAACATAATTAGAAGTTTTATCAAACAACAAAGCATAAGCAACTTGAGCTATTTTAGATTCAGAAGAAACAATATTTTTTTTACTTTCTTTATAACTTTTTCTTTTTTCCTTTTTATTATATATTTTTTTTTCTTTATATTCATTACTCTTTTTATCTACTTTAGTCTCTTTTTTTTCTTCTAAAATTTTTTTTCTAACTTTTTCTAATAAACTTTTAAGGTCTTTCATTAAAAAACATTAAAGAAAAAGCAGTTTAAAAGTTTTATCATTCTAAGTATTATATAATCCAATATTATTCTAATACTAGTTACTTTTATTCTGCTTCATATCTTAAAATAGCAGCTATTTTTCCAATACTTTCCAATTGTTTTCCTTCTCTAGTATCATTGCTTGCAATAACAATTTTAGTATTATATAATTCTGCAATTTTTTCTAATCTTTCAAGAACATCATCACTAACAGATTCAGATAATAAAAGCACATCAACACTACCATTATTTAAATGTCTTTCAACATCACTCAAACCATAAGCAACTTTTTTAGGATTAGTAGATAACAATTCAAAAAATCTTTGCAAATGTTTCTTTTCTTCAGCAATTTCTTCTTCAGACAATAAATCTTGACTTTTATCAACTAACTCTTGCAAACCAAACTCATCAGTATAAGTAATATCTTTAACCCCTATAATTTTTCTTTTCAATTGATCTGTAATATAATTTCCTTCAACAAAATCATATTTAGTAGGTCCCGGACCTCCAACAATAATGCCTTTTAATTCTGGAAGGTTTAAAAATTGTTCTTTCATATACTCAGCTACTTTTTTATAATGATCTTTAGCAGCTCCTTCTCTAAGCCTTGCAAATCTTTGAGCAGATTGTCCTCCTGCCTTAAACTTTCCAGGAACTTCAGAATGAGTTTTAACTAAAGGAATAATTTTTTTACCTTTTAATAAAGCCAAAGTAGCATCTCTTCTGTCCATAACAACTAAACCATAAGTATTTTTATCAACAAGCATTTCTTCTAAAGGTTCTGTTAAAAATTCTTTTTCACACCTATAAAGTCTTACATTTAAAGGTACAGGAGGTTCAATAGAATAAGCTTGAACATCGCTAGTTCCTTCTTTTTCAGCAACATTACCTGCAAA
>WIAN01000113.1 GCA_015519985.1 Candidatus Woesearchaeota archaeon
CTTTAGAAGTATCAACATTTTCATAAATAAAAACCACCAACCATTTTAAACAATCAATTAAAAATAATTAAAATATAATTAACTATATTAATGTTTTAATTAAAAATATTTTTTAATTCCTCAACAGAATGCTTCTTTTGACATTCACTACAAACAAAATGTTTTTTACCCTTAGAATCTTTAATAACAGTACCTTTAATCTTGTCCAAAAAAACAACACTAATATTTTGATTGCAAACTTCACATTTAACCATAAAATAAAGAAAAACAAAACCATTTATAACTTTTATTAACTTTGAATAAAAATTAACTATAAAAAATATTAAAAAGCGAAATTTTTAAAAACAAAAATGCTTTCTAAACGTTATGGTTGTTGATTTTATAAAAATAGAGGAAAAAATAATAGATTATTGGAAGAAAAATAAAGTATATGAAAGATTAAAAGAAAGAAATAAAACAGGAAAGCCATTCTACTATTTAGACGGACCTCCTTATACTTCTGGAAAAATACATGTAGGACATGCATGGGGAAAAACATTAAGAGATACAGTAATGAGATATAAAAGAATGAAAAAATACAATGTTTATGACAGAGCAGGATTTGACATGCATGGATTACCAACACAACATAAAGTACAACAAAAATTTAATTTAAAAACAAAAAAAGACATAGAAGAATTTGGGTTAGAAAGATTTACAGAAGAATGTAAAAAATTAGCAGTAGAAAATATGAATAATATGATAGAAGAATTTAAAAGATTAGGAGTATGGATGGATTTTGAAAATCCTTACATGCCAATAACACAAGAATACATAGAAGGAATATGGTGGTTTATAAAAAAAGCATACGAAGAAGGAAGATTATATGAAGGTTTAAGAACATTACATTGGGATCCTAAAGACGAATCAGCATTATCAAAACACGAATTAGAATATAAAACATTAAAAGACGAAAGTATATTTGTAAAATTCAAAATAAAAAACAAAGATAACGAATTCTTATTAGTATGGACTACAACACCATGGACCATTCCATACAATATGGGAGTAATGGTAAATCCAAAAGTAAAATATTCAAAAGTAAAAATAAAAGAAGAAAATAATGATGAATATTATTTAATAATAGCTTCAGATTTAGTAGAAAAAGTAATGAATAAAGTAAAACAAAAAAGAAAAATAGAATATGAAATAGTAGAAGAATTTTTAGGAGAAGAATTGTTAGGAGTAAAATATGAACATCCATTAAAAGATATAATAAAAAAATATGAGGAATTAGAAAAAGATCATGAAAACTTACATACAGTAGTATTGTCAGAAGAATATGTAAATACAGAAGAAGGATCAGGATTAGTACATTCTGCTCCTGGCTGCGGACCAGAGGATTATGAAGTAGGATACAAATACAACCTACCAATATTCAACACTGTAGATGAAAGAGGAATAATACAAGATTTAGGAACACTAACAGGATTAAGAGCAAAAAAAGATGATGAAAAATTTATAGAAATATTAGAAGAAAAAAATGCTTTATTCTATAAAGAACCAATAGTACATGATTATCCACATGCAGAAAGAAGTAAAGAACCAGTAATATTCAGAGTAACAAAACAATGGTTTTTGAAAATAGAAGATTTAAAACCAAAAATGTTAGAAGAAAATGAAAAAGTACATTGGGTTCCAGAATGGGCTGGAAAACATCAATTTAAAAATTGGATAGAACAATTGAGAGATAACAGCATAACAAAACAAATACATTGGGGAACACCACTACCAATATGGAAAAGTAAAGATGGAGATGTTATAGTAGTAAGTTCATTAGAAGAAATAAAAAAACTTTCAAAAACAAAAATAGACAATATAGATTTACACAAACCATACATAGACAAAATAATATTAGAAAAAGATGGAAAAGAATATTATAAAATACCAGATGTGTTAGATGTATGGGTAGATGCAGGAGCAGCATCATGGTTAAGTTTAGATTATCCTAAAAATAAAGAATTATTTCAAAAATTCTTCCCAGCAGATTTTATAACAGAAGGAAAAGATCAAATAAGAGGATGGTTTAACTTATTATTAATAGAATCAACAATAGCATTTGGAAAAAGCCCATTCAAAGCAGTATACATGACAGGATTTGTAAATGATGCTCAAGGAAGAAAAATGAGTAAAAGTTTAGGAAATGTAATCTCTCCAAATGAAGTAATAGAAAAGTATGGTAGTGATGTAATGAGATATTATTTTGTAGGAGCAGCAAACCCAGGAGAGGATATGAATTATAATTTTGACGATTTAGAAATAAAAAGAAAAAATTTAAACATACTATTTAATTTAATAGAATTGTTAAAAAACAACGCAGAATTGGAAGGAATAAAAAAAATAGACAGTATAACAAAAGAAGATTATGAAAAATTAGATTTAATATCAAAAGCAATGATATCAATAAATAATGATAAAGTAAAAAAAATAACAGAATATTATGAAAAATATTATTTAGACAGTATACCTTGGAAAATAGAAGAGATATATTTAGATTTATCAAGAAACTACATACAATTTGTAAGAGAAATATTATCACAACAAAATACAGAAGAAAAAAAATTAGTATTAAAAGTAATAGCAGATTCAATAAAAAAAACAGTATTAACATTAGCACCAATAACTCCACATTTAACAGAACATTTACATAAAGAATTAAAAGAACTATTAGATTTTAAAGAAGAATCAATACATTATGAAGAATTTCCAGAATATAATGAAGAATTTATAGATGAAAAATTAGAAGAAAATTATTATAACATGTTAGATGTAAGACAAGCAATATTATCAGCAAGAGACAAAGCAGGAAGAGGAATAAGATGGCCATTAAAAGAAGTATATATAACTTCATTAGACAAAAAAATAGAAGAAATAAAAG
>WIAN01000014.1 GCA_015519985.1 Candidatus Woesearchaeota archaeon
ATTTTTTTTCTTTTAAACTTTCATATTGTTCTTTTACTTCTTCATAAATGTCTAATGCTTTTAAATTTACATTTCCTAATTCTTCTATCATTTTTTCAAAAGATTTTATTTTGCTTTGCAATCCTTCTATTGTTATTTCTTCTTCTGGAATTATTTTTACTCCTTTATATTCTTCTAATTCTTCTTTTAAACTTGCTATTCTTGCTTTTACTTCTGCTAATTTTAAACTTAAATTGTTTAATTTTATTTCATTTTCTCTTATTTTTCCTTCTATTGTTTCTTTTGAAACTTCTATATCTTTTAAAGAATCTGTTTTTTCATTTCTTTTTTTAAACAACTCTTTATATTCTTCATAAAATTTTTGTGCTTTCTTTTCTTTTTCTTCTAACTCTTTTTTTTCTTTTTCTATTTCTTTTTCTAACTTTTCTTTTTCTTTTGTAAATTCTTTTTCTTCTTTTTGTATTTGTTTTATTATTTTTTTTATTTTTTCTTCTTCTAAAGAATACATTTCTTTTATTCTTATATTGTTATTTTTTATTTCATTTTCTAATATTATGTTTTTTTCTTCTAATTCTCTCTTTTTTTGTTCGAAAGCTGAAAGTTCTGCTAATACTCTTGGATTTTTACTTTCATTAATCTTATTCTTTATTTGTTGTCTTTCTATTTTTAAAGAAGTAATTTTTTTTGTTAATTCTGTACTTTTTTTATTGTATTCTTTTAATTTTTCTTCTGTAATTTTTATTTCTTCATATAATTTTTTTTCTTTTTCTTTATCAGCTTCTAAATCTTGACTTGTTAAATGCAATGATTTTTCTGCTTTTATTATTTCTCCTTCTAACTCTGATTTTTGTATTTTTAATTTTGACAATTCTTCTTCTATTTTTTGTCTTTTTTCTATGTTCTTTACATATTCTTTTTTTATACTTTCATATTCTTCTTCTATTCTTAATAATTTTTCATTTAAACTTGACAAATCTAAACCTTTACTTTTGCTTTGTCTATAACCTCCAGACATTGCTCCTGAAACTTCTATTAAATCTCCTTGTAATGTTACGAACCTTGCAGTTCCAAATCCTAATTTTTTTGCTACATCTATATTTTTTATTATAAGAGTATCTCCAAAAACGTATTTCATTATATTATCATAATTTTTATTATAACTTATTGTTTCTCTTGCTAAACCTATAACTCCTGTTTTTCCTTTATGTTTTAATGCTGCTTCTCTATCTTTGTTTGGTTTTATTTTGTTTAAAGGCAAGAATGTTGCTGTTCCTGCTTTGTTGTTTCTTAAAAATTCTATTGCTTTTTTTGCATAATCTTCATTTTCTATTACTACACTATTCAATCTATTTCCTGCTGCTGTTTCTACTGCTAATGCTTTTTCTCTACTTACTTTTATTAATTCTAATACTGTTCCGTGTATTTTAAATTCTTTTTTATGTCTTAATAATAATTCTATTGCTCTTGAAGAAAAAACTTTACTTTTTAAAGAATTAATTTGTGTATTTAACTTGTTTTTTTCTTCTTCTAAACTTTCTAATTGTCTTCTTAAACTGCTATTTTTTGATGCTAATTTTGAATCTTCTACTAATATTTTTTCTATTTCTTTAACTATTTTTTTAAACAAATTCTTTTTATTTTTTATATCTTCTATTTCTTTTTTGTATTCTTTTGATAATTCTTTTATTTTTTCTTGTTGTTTTTTTATATTTTCATATTCATATTCTAATCTGTCTTTTTTTCTTAATAATTCTTGCTGTTCTTCTTTTATTTTTATTAATTCTTGCTGTAATTCTTCTGTTTTTTTATCATACTCTTCTATTTTTTCATCTAAATTTTCTTCTTCTATTTTATGCTTTTTTTTGAATTTTTCTATTTTTTCTTCTATAATGTTAATTTCTTTTTTTAATTTTAATTTTTCTTCTTCTAACAATTTGTTTGTCTTTTTTATACTTTCTTTTTTTTCTTCTATATCTTTTAATTCTTCTTCTAATTGTATTTTTCTTTCTTTTATTTTTTTTATTTCATTTTCTAAAACAGTTATTCTGCTTTCTTTTTTTGTCAATGTAACTTTTAATTCTTCTACTTTTCTTTGCAATGTTATTTGTTCTTTTTCTCCTTTACTTTCAATTTCATCATTTATTTTTTTAATCTCATTTTTTATTTTTTCTATTTCTTTTTCTTTTTGTAATTTTTTTTCTTTATACTCTTTTATTTTTTCTTCTAAACTTTTTTTTTGTTCTAAAAGTTTTTTTTCTTCTTCTAGTTCTTTTTTATTTTTCCTATATAATAATGTTGCTTTGTAAGAATGTATGTTTTCTTCTAAATTTTTATATTTTAAAGCTTGATCTCTGTCTTTTTTTAATTCTTTCAAATGAGTTTCTCTTTCTGTAATTAATATTTCTGCTTCTTTTATTTTTTCTTCAACTTTTTTCAATTCATTCAAAGCTTTTTGTTTTCTTTCTTCATAAACATTTATTCCTGTAATTTGTTCTATTATTTGTCTTCTTTCAACTCCTGATTGTTCTACAAAACTAACTATGTCTCCTTGCAAAATAATATTATAGCCGTCAGGATTTATTCTTGCTTGTCTTAACAATTCTATAATATTTTGTCTTGTTAATTTTTTATCATTAATATAATAGTTGCTTGTCCCATCTTTTTTTAATATCCTTGTAATTTTTATTTCATCTTCATCCATAGAAAAAGTTCTTTTTCCATTTATTTTTTTATTATCTAAATATATGCTTACTTCTGCTTGCTTTGCAGGTTGT
The DNA here is from genome assembly GCA_015519985.1 of Candidatus Woesearchaeota archaeon. Classification (GTDB taxonomy): domain Archaea; phylum Nanobdellota; class Nanobdellia; order Woesearchaeales; family WAPJ01; genus WIAN01. The sequence goes on from WIAN01000014.1 coordinate 2,775, forward strand.
TTTTTTTTACCTCCATTATATATTAAATTTGAAGTTTTTTCAGCTCTTAATCCTTTACTTCCTGCTTTTCCTAATACAAATACTAAAGCATCTAAAACATTACTTTTTCCACTTCCATTAGGTCCTAATATTACATTAAAATCATCAGAGAATTCTAATTCTGTTCTTTTTGCAAAACTTTTAAAACCTTGCATTACTAGTTTATTTATTTTTGTAGTTTTATAGTTAATATTCTCGTTATTTTTTTTACTGTTTTCTTTTTGTTTCTTTTCTTTTAATACTGTTTTTTCTTTCATTATTAAAAAACAAATGTGTTTTTATTTAAAAATTTAATGTTTTAGCTTTTATTTTGATTTTCTTGTCTTTTTTATTTTTCTATCTTTTTGTTGTTTTTTGTTTTTTCATCACTTTTTTTTAATTAAAAAAAGTATATAAAATAGAAAAGTTTAAAAATAATTATAACTTAAAAATATTTTATTAATGTTTAAAACGGCAATGATTTATTTTATAATACAGAAATGATGTTATTTTAAGGAAAACTTTTTCTAATCAATCGTTTTTATGGTGATATTATGGCAAGAAAAAAAAATAGAAAAGAAGACGTTCCTAATAGTGTAGTTTTAATGTTATTAGTATTAACAATAATAATAATGGTTTGGAGTACTATAATCTTTTTATCAGCAACAAACTCTTTAGATGTAACTGCTTCAAATAACAATTTTAACAAACAAAGCGCAGAAGGAAAAGTACAATTTGTTTTACAAGACCCTCCTGTTGATACTGCTACTGTAGGATTTACTTTAGAGCAAAGCCCTACTAATATTACAAATTAAAACTTTTAATATTTTACGATAAAAAAATAATATAAAAAAACAAGGTGATATTCGTGGAAGAAATCTCAAACAAAACAATAGCTGCTTTATTAGTTGTTGCTATGGTTTTAAGTTTGTCAGGAACTTTTTTTAGTTTAAACAAACTTAACATGTTACAGAAAGGAGTAACTGGTTATGCTACAGCTTATAATGATAATGCTACAGCAACATTAAGCTTAGCTTCTGTTACTTCAATAACTTACACGACAAATGCAGTTGATTGGGGTACTGGAAGTGTAGATACTTCTAATGGTTTTACAGAATGTAATTTAACCACTTCAGGTTTGGCTGCTTATAGTGGTTGTTTAAACTTTAACGCTCAACCAGCACCTTTAGTTTTAGAAAATGATGGTACTGTAAATGTTAAAGTTAATATTACAGCTAATGAAACTCCAAGCAGTTGGATAGGAGGAACAAATCCAGGATTTTACTTTGTAGGAAGTGATAATGAAGCAGGTTCTTGTGATGCAACAACAGGAAACTTAGTAACTACTGAAACTGCATTAAGTACTACTGAAGTAACTTTATGTGCAAATTTAAGTTATGACAATGCAAATGATGCATTAAATTTAGATTTGAAAGCACAAGTTCCTTATGATGCACCAACAGGAAGTAAAATTGTAAAAGTAACTGCTTATGCAGAAGCAATATAAGCAATATAATTAAAAGCAATAAATTAAAAATATTTTAAAATCTTTTTTACTTTTTCTTTTTAATATTTTTTTTTCTTCATATTTTTTATTTTAATATTTTTTTTTATTTTTCTTTATATTCTTTTTTTAACAATTAATTTTTTAAATAGTAAATGTTTAAAAATGTTTTATGAACAAAAAAATATTAATATTTTTAACATTCACATTTTTTTTACTAACTAGTATGATTAATGTTTTTTCTATTGGTGTTTCTTGCGGAGCAACTTATGCTAAATATGAACCTTTTAAAAAAATTCCTTTTGAATTTCAAGTTTTCAGAGCTGATAACGGTTATAGTTATAGTTTTGAAGGAACTTTTAAAGACTATATAAGAATAGAAGAAGAAAAAGAAAACTATCTTAAAGGGTATATTGTTTTACCTCCTTTTTATACCAATCCTGGAAGACATAGAACTGCTATAACTTTTACTGAGAAAGCAAAAAGCAGCAGTGCTAATGCGATTGCTGTTACTGCTATAAGATGTCCTTTTTATGTTGACGTTCCTTATCCTGGAAAATATTTGATTTTTAATTTTAATGTTAATAATGTTAATATTGGAGAAAATACTAATTTATCTTACCATTTAGAAAACAGAGGTAAAGAATCTATTAAAAATTTAAAATTGTATTTTAAAATTTTAAAAAACAATAAAACTTTAGATGAATATACTGTTACTATAAAAGAATTGAACGGTACTGATTCTTTAAATAAAAAGTTAATTTTAAACTCTAAAAATTTAAAACCTGGTTATTATGATGTTTTAGGTTTTGCTGTTTATGAAGATGAAAATTTGTCTTTGTTAAAAAAATTCAGGGTTGGAGAGTTAGATGTTAATCTTTTAAATGTTACAAATAAAGTTTTGCAAAACAATTTTTTAAAAATTAATTTTACTGTTGAAAATAATTGGAATAAAGAAATAAAAAATGTTTATATAGTTTATAATATTAAAAATGACATTATGAATTTTAAAAAAGCAAAAACTATAAGTATTGATTTAAAACCTTTTGAAGTTAAAACTTTTGAACAAATTTATGAAGCTCAAGGAATATTGCCAGGAGATTATTTTATACATTACGAATTATATTTTTCTGACAATAAAAAAGAAGGAGTTTTCCCTCTTAAAGTTATAAAACCAAAAACTACTAATTATACTTTAATAATCACTTTTTCATTATTATTTTTGACAATAATAATATTTTTATTAACATTACTTTTAAGAAGAAAAAGAATACATAAAAGAATGAATAAAAATAAGAAAAGTAAAAAAATAAAAAACAAATAAAAAAACGAAAAAGAAAAGATAAAAGAAAACTAAAATAAAATAACAAGAAAAACAGTAAAATAAAAGCAAAGGTGGTTAATATTAATTTGAAAAAAATTTTATATTATTCTTTTACAATAATAGTTTTAGTTTTAATTATAATTAATGTTTTTTTATACTTTGATAACAAAAAAGTTTTAGAAGTTTATAATGTAAATGCAGATGTTAATATTACAAATAACAAGACTGCTTTTAAACTAACTAATGATTCTACTTTGCATTTTGGAAGTATAAAAAATACTTTTTCTTCTAACAGGTTTATTAAAATAAAAAATACTTATCCTTTTGACATAAAAGTTTTTTTAACTCATAATGGTAAAAGTTGGGTTTATATTGATAATTCTTCTTTCTTATTAAAACCTAATGAGAGTAAAACTATAACTTTAACAGTAAATCCTTATAATGAAACTTTAGGTTTTTATGAATGGAATTTTACAGTTTTAATTAAAAAAAATTAGCTTTCATTCTCTTATAGTTTAGTAAAATTTATAAACCATTTTTACTTAAATTGCTTCTATATTTAATTTCGTTTATTTTTAATTTTTTTTGAAACATATTGACTGAAAAAGATTTTTTTACAGCCTCTCAGAAAGGAAAACTTTTTACCTTTTAAGGAGGCATTATGGCATATGAAAAAAAATTTATAATATTTAACACACTATTAGTATTTATATTAATTTTACTTCTTCTTTTTTATAGTCGTAGCTATGATACAATTACGGGTTTTTCAATTTTAAATAATAATAGTTATTCTTTTTTAGAAATAAATAATTATACTTTTAAACAATTTGATGTTAAAAATAAAATTTACAATTCTAATGTTACTATCGAATTTGATAAGAATATTGTTGTTAAAAAAATAGTTTTAGAAGGAACATTATTGTATGATGAAGATAAAGAAAAAAATTTAATTTTCTTTTTTTACACTAACAACAGCAATAATATTAACAAAAGTTTTTTTAACAAGAAAGATTATGAAAACGTTATTGGTTTAATTGTAAAAAAAACAAAACAAGAAAAAAATAAAATAAGAAAAAATAAAATTGATAAAAATAAAACAAGTAATAAAAATATAATAAAGAATACTAATGTTACTATTTTGAATTATGGTAGTGGTTTTTTTGATTTTAATAATGATGGTGTTGTTTCTAAAAATGATGCTATTGATTTTATGGTCAGCAATCTTTCAAACAACTCTTGTGTTTTGTGGAGTGTTGTTTCTAAAAGTAATAGTTTTTTTGTTTGTTCTGGAAATAATAGTTGTTGTTCTTCTTATGGTTTGAATTCTTCTTTTAATGATTCTTATTTTGTTTTAAATTATAATAATATTTTGTCTGATTATGGTGTTGTTTTGGCTAAAAAAGATAATTTTTCTTGGAGTGATCCTTTAACTTTTAA
>WIAN01000114.1 GCA_015519985.1 Candidatus Woesearchaeota archaeon
GCTGTTGCTTTTGCATCTTTTTTTTTAAATGAAGATGATACTCTTATAGTTACACCTTCTGATCATTTAATAAGTCCTTTTGAAGATTATGAAAATTCTGTTATTTCTTCTTTAAAATTTTTAGAACAATATAATGATAAAATAGTTACTTTTGGTATTAAACCTTCTTTTCCTAATACTTCTTATGGATATATTGAATTAGGAGAAAAAATCTCTTCTTCTTTTTATAATATAAAAACTTTTAAAGAAAAACCTGATTTAGAAACTGCTAAAAAATATTTAGATAAAGGTTCTTTCTTTTGGAATAGCGGAATATTTGTTTTTAAAGCAAAAACTTTTTTGGAAGATTTTGAAAAGTTCGAACCTGAAATGTATAATGATTCTAAAAAAGCTTTTTTTAATAGTGAAAAAAATGATGCTTTTATAAGGATTAAAAAAGAATTTATGGAAAATATGGCTTCAAAAAGTATAGATTTTGCTGTTATAGAAAAAACAAACAAAGGAGTTGTTTCTCCTGTTTATTTTAATTGGTCTGATATTGGAAATTTTGATTCTTTATATGAAATTTTAAATAAAGACAGTAATGAAAATGCAGTTCACTCTGTTGAAAATTCTTTTCTTTTAGATTCTGAAAAAAATCTTGTTTTAGCTCCTAAAGAAAAAAATGTTGTTGCTTTTGGAGTTAAAAACTTTATTATTGTTGATACTCCTGATGCATTATTGGTTTTTAACAGAGGAGAAGCTCATAAAATGAAAGATATTGTTTCTTTTTTAAAAGAAAAAAATAATGTTCTTTTAGAAAAACATGTTTCTACTTTTAGACCTTGGGGTAGTTATACTGTTCTTTTAAATTCTGAAAGTTTTAATGTTAGAAAAGTTGTTGTTAGACCTAAAAAAAGATTAACTTTACATTCTCATAATTTTAGAAATGAATATTGGATTGTTTTAAAAGGAAAAGCAAAAGTATTTTTAGACAGTGAAGAAATTATTTTGGATAAAGATGAAAGTATTTTTATCCCTAAAGGAAAAAAACATAAGTTAGAAAATCCTTTTGATGAAGATCTTATAATTTTAGAAGTTCAAGTTGGGGAAAAAGTTTCAGAAGAAGATATAAATGTTTTTGAATATTATTGAGGTGTATTTTTTTGGACAAACACATTTTCAGAGCTTATGATATTAGAGGAATAGTTGGTGAAAATTTTAATGAAAAAGAAATTTTTTTAATTGCTTTGTCTTTGAAAGATTTTTTTTTAGAGAAGAATGTTAAAAGCATTCTTATTAGTAGAGATTCTAGACTTTCAGGAGAATTGTTTGAAAAAATTTTGTTTTTAGGTTTAAATTTTGATTTTGAAAATAATTCTTTCAATAAAACTTTTGATGTTAATTTTTCTGGTATTGTTTCTACTCCTATTAATTATTTTTCTAACTATAATAATTTTTTTGATGCTGGTATTATGATTACTGCTTCTCATCTTCCTAAACAATACAATGGTTTAAAACTTACTGTTTTTGGAAGTAAAGTTTTTGGCAGTGAAATTAATGCTATTGGAAATAAAGCTTTAGAATATGAAAAAATTTTAGAACAAAAAAATTTTGATTTTGAAAGTTTTTTTAAAAAAGCTTTTGAAGAGTTTGATCTTTTAAAAGAAAAATTTTCTTTTGAATTTTTTGATATTGAAAAAAAATATATTGAATATGTTTATAATAATATTCTTTCTTTTGAAAAAAAAATTTTAGAAGAATTTAATATTGATGAAAAAAAATTGTTAGAACATAAAAAGAATATTAAACTTTTTTTAGATTATGGTAATGGTACTTCTGGAAGTACTGTTAAAACTTTGTTGTCTTTGTTAAATTATGATAATTCTGTTGGTTTTTTTGAAAAGCCTGACGGTAATTTTCCTAATCATATTGCTAATCCTGAAGAAGAAAGTTCTTTAAATGTTTTAAAAGAAAACATTAATAGTTGTAGTGAAAACTTTGTTTTAGGCGTTGCTTTTGACGGTGATGCTGACAGGTTTAGAATTGTTACTAAAAAAGAAGCTGTTCATTCTGATATGCTTTTAATCTTTTTGTCTAAAAATGTTTTGGAAGAATATTATTCTGACAGTTATGTTAAAAATAATTATTCTAATAGTATTGTTTTTGATTTAAAATGCAGTATGTTTTTGAAAGAAAAAATTTTAGAATATAAAGGCGTCCCTGTTGAAAATAAAACTGGACATACTAATATTGAAAAAACTTTAAGAGAAAAAAAAGCTTTGCTTGCAGGAGAACTTTCAGGACATACTTTTTTTAACTCTTACTATTTTGGTTTTGACGATGCTATTTATTCTTTTTTTAGGACTTTAACTTACTTTTTAAAAGAAAAGTTGAAGGGTAATGTTTTTGAAAATGTTATTTTTTCTAATCCTTACTTTTCCACTCCTGAAATAAGATTTTCTTTAAAAGATGATTCTCAAAAGTTTTTGTTCATTAAAATTTTAAAAGAATATTTAGATAAAAACAATTATTCTTATTCCAATATTGATGGTTTTAAAATTGTTTATGATGATTATTGGTTTTTAATAAGACAAAGCAATACTGAAAATAAAATCTCTTATAGAATAGAAGCAAAAACAAAAGAAAAACTTGAAATTGCAAAAAAAGAAGTTGAAAAAATAATCTCTTATGTAAAAGAAAAATTATGATTGTATTCCATAAACATCAGTATCTGTTTTTATACTTAAAATTTGGTGTATCCAACTTAATTTTTCTTTAGAGATTCTTTTATAGTTAAAAGTTATAATTTTTCTTCTGGGAATTGTACGTTCAACAATTTCATTTTCTTTTCCTACTAATATTCCAAAATAGTAGAAAGGAAATTTAATATTTGTATTTATCATTATGCTTTCAATATCATACCATTCTGTTCTTTCTTCAGAATAAAAAGTTCTTCTTTGACTTTCAATTTCTTTCAAAACTTCTTTATTAAAATAATCTAAAAGATAATATCCTATAACAACAATTCCTTCTGTAACTTCTATTTTCTTTTTTTGTTTTACTCCTTCATTTTTTATAAGTTCTGCTAAATCATTAGGGTTGTATTGTATAATTTCTATTTTTCCTTCTAACATTTTTATTCATTATTCTTTTTATTTTTTAAAAAATTTATATTCTATAATAGTTATTTTATACTTTTTACTTTACAATTTATCTTTTTCAATTTAAATTTTTTTGTTTAACTATGTTTAAATATTATAAACATATGATTATTTTTTATGCCTTTTATTGTTTTTGAAAGTATTGACGGAGCAGGTAAAGGAACTATAAGTAAAATTTTAATTTCTATGCTTTTAAAAGAAACTTTTGATGTCAATTCTTACGCTTCACAAAAAGGTTTTCTACCTCAATTTTTAGATGAAAAAAAAGATTTTTATGTTAATCCTAATGATTATGAAATTTTTAAAACTTCAGAACCTACATTTGTTGGTGTTGGAAGAAATATTAGAGAACATGTTTTAAAATTTAAAAAGTTAAAATATTCTCCTTTTGATATTGCTTTACAATTCTCTCTAGATAGAAGGACTTTGTATGAAAGAGTAATAATACCTTTAAAGAAAAAGAACAAAACTATTATACAAGAAAGAAGTGTTGTTTCTTCTCTTGTTTATCAAGTTGAACATTCAAAATTTTTTGGTGGAAAACCAATCACTATTGAAGATGTAATAAGTTTAGAAGGTAACAAGATAGCTTTAAAGAAAGAAAACATGTTTGATTTATTATTTATTTTATATTTGCCTTTTAAAGAAGTATCTAAAAGATTAAAAAAAAGAAAAAAATTTGATGATGTTTTCTATGAAACGGAAAAAAAGTTTCAAAAACAATTGTTAGATTCTTATCTTTCAGAAGAATTGCAAAAATTTTTATTAAAACAAAATCCAAATTTAAAAATAGTATATTTAGATGTTTCAAAACCATTAGAAGGACAAATATTAAAAATAAAAATAATTTATGACTCTTTCATAAAAGGAGAATTAAAAACAATAAATTATTTTTGAAAAATTTTCGGTTTTTATTGAAAATCTTTTGTTTTTTTAACAGTAATTTTTTTATGTATATTTTTTATATATTATTATTTTAAAAACTTTAAAGTTTACCTTTTGTTGATTAAAATGTCTTTAGATGAATTATTAACTTTAAAAGAAAAATTAAATTCTAGATTTGTGGTTGTTGCTGCTGTTGGAGACGACAATGTTATTGGTATAAAAAGTGAAAAAGGTTATAGATTGCCTTGGTATTTGCCTGAAGATTTAAAACATTTTAAAGAAGCAACTCTTAATAGTATTGTTTTGATGGGTAGAAC
>WIAN01000115.1 GCA_015519985.1 Candidatus Woesearchaeota archaeon
CAATAAATATCGGTTTATTGATAGCTAACATATTTTTAATCATATTTAATGCACTTATGTTTTATATTATAACAATCCAAACATTACAATCTAGAAGAGCAATTTTAAATTTTAAAATAAAAAAGGAAAAAAATGATATAACTAAAAAAGACGATCTTGTTTATTTATACCTTGAAAATAGAACAAAAACAACAGCAAGGAACATAAGAATAGAAACAAATTATAAAGTTTATAAAATTGTAAATTCAAAAAAAGAAAAAGTATCTTTAAATGAACCATCAAGAGAACAGATAATATCATACTTAAATCCTAATGAAAAAACAAAAACTATAATTCTTTTACCAGATAGAGAAATTAACAAAGAATACGGATCTTTATTTGAAGAAGAAAAAATAAATAAAAAAAGAACCGCAACTATACCTAAAAAAGATTTAGAAATAATAACAAAAATAAAAATAGAATATGAGTGGGGTTTTTATGTTGAAAATAAATGTATGAAAAGGATTATAAATCTTTTAAACCAGATACTTTTTGCTAAAGAAAAATTTAATGTTCATTACATAACAGAATGGTATTCTTTAAACAAAATAGAAGATAAGGAGAAACACCCTGTAATAATACACAGATACATAAGAGATGGAAAAGGGATTGAATATATAGAATAAAATGCGGGGGAAGGGATTCGAACCCTCGTAGGCACTAAGCCAACGCGGCCTAAACGCGTCCCGTTTGACCACTCCGGCACCCCCGCATAAAAAAAGTATAAAAAAAGATAGAAAGAAGTATTTATAAAACTATTTTTTTAAATACACTGTTCTTGTAGGGAAAGGTATTTCTATATTGTTTTTTTGCAATTCAGAATATAATTGTTGTATTAATTCGTGTGTTGTTGAAAATCTATCATCTACAGTTTTAACATAAAAGTAAAGAGTAAAATCAATACTAGAATCGTTCATCTTGTCAAAAATAATGAAAGGTTCAGGATCATCTAAAACTTTTTCATGTTTTTTAGCAATATTTAAAGCAATCTTTTTTACTTTTTCAACATCACTACCATAAGCTACTCCAAAAGGTATTTTACCTCTAACTTGAGGGGTTGGCAGTTTAAAATTTGTAAATTTCATACTTGCAAGTTTGCTATTAGGAACAATAACAGTTTCTCCATCCCAATTTAAAATTTTAGTACTTCTCAATCCTATATCTTTAATTTTTCCAGAAGTACCATCATCTAATTGTATAGGATCGTTAATTTTAAAATTTTTATCTAAAGTTAAAGCTATACCTCCAAAAATATCTTCTAAACTTTTTTGCAAAGCAAAACTAACTGCTAAACCAGCAACTCCAACACCAGCCAAAAAAGGACCTATTTGAACACCCCAAATAGTTAAAATGAATAAACCTAAAATAATCCAACCAGTAACAGAAATCATTTTAGTAATTAAAGAAATTAAAGGATCTTCTTTATCTTTTTTTAAATAAGTTTTAGTTATTAACTCTGAAATTATTAAGTTAATAACTCTTAAAACAGCTACTCCTGCAGCTATGATTATTAAAGTTAAAAAAAACAAATAAAAATCTTTAGCATTCAAATAATCTAAACCTATTAAAATTCCAAGAATAGAAAGAATAAAAAATAAAGGTTTATCAATAGCTTTTAAAATTTTATCATCTAAATCTGTTTTTGTCCTGACAGTTATTTTTACAACAATTTTTTCTATAATTAATTGTAAAATTCTTGAAACAATAATCCAAAATAAAACTAGAATAACAAATTCAACAAATTTATTATTAAAAAAAGGAGTGTTAGGCAGATATTGTAATATAAAATCTAATTTTAAATTTCCAATCATAAAAACTCACCAAAATTAATTAAAAAGAAACAAAAATAATATTTTAAAACTTTTTATTTATTGTAAAGTAAAAAAGAAAAAAAATTAGTAGGTTTCAAATTCTCCTTCTAATTCTTTTTGAACTTCTTCAGAAACTTGAGGTTTTCTTTTTCCTCTATGAATTTTTGCAATACTTGGAGTTGCTATTAAATAATCTTCTCCTAAACCTGCAATGTCTCCTTCAATAGCTTCAATTGTCTTTTTTAATTTACTAATAGCTCTTGTCAAATCAACATTATCAGTTTCTCTTAAAGGTCTAATATTAACAATACAAATAGTATAACCTTCTCTTAAATCATCTAAAATAGGTTTAATATCTGAAAAATCTGTAAGTGTAAAATTTTTAACAACAATTCTTCTATTTCCTTCTGAAGAATCAGTGTCAATCTCAACATATTCTTTTTGAGCTTCATCAGTTTGTTTTAATTCTTTTTCTCCCATCATTTCATTCAATCTTGATCTTAACTTTGAAAAAATGTTAGCCAAAATAAATCCCCTCCAAAAATCGTTTATTACTATTTTAAGATTATTACAATGCTATTTAAATTTTTTTCTTTTTTAACGCTTTTTAAAAAAATTATTCTTATCTTTAAAAGTTTTTTGGTTTTAGAAGTGATATATTAAAAAGTTTTTTAAACAAAAAACGAATAAAATTTTTTTATGAAATACTTTTTTATAAATTTGAAAAATTACAAAGAAGATTTTGGAGAAAAAACAATAAGAATAGCAAAAAACATAAAAGCGTTAAAAAAAATAGCAGAAAAAGAAAAAGTAAAAATAGTATTATTACCAAACACATTACAATTAAAAGAAACAGCAAAAATAACAGAAGTTTATTCTCAACATTCTGATGCGTTAGAAGCAAAAAGAAATACAGGTTATATACCATTAGAATTAGTAAAACTTTCAAAAGCAAAAGGAACAATGATAAATCATTCTGAACACAGAATAAAAGAAGAACAAATAAAAAAAACAATAGAGTTAAGTAAAAAATTAAAAATGAAAGTATTAGTATGTGTAAAAAATGATAGAGAAGCAGAAAAAATAGCAAAATACAAACCTGACTTTATAGCAGTAGAACCTCCAAAACTAATAGCAGGAAAAAAAAGCATTTCAGAAGAAAAACCAGAATTGATAAAAAAAACAGTAGAAAAAGTAAAAAAAGTAAATAAAAA
>WIAN01000116.1 GCA_015519985.1 Candidatus Woesearchaeota archaeon
ATCTGGTTTATTCAAAAGATATGTTTCATCCATTTTTTATTACCTATATTTTTATTCTTTTACAAGTATGATTTTATTATTTATAAATCTTCCTATTTGTTTATTACTTTCTAGTAAAAAATACGTTGTTTTTATTAACATTTAAAAAACAAACCAAAATAAATACTTTTTTGAAATAGATAAAGAAAAAAAATATGCCCCGACCGGGATTTGAACCCGGGTCTCTGCCTCGAAAGGGCAGAATGATAGGCCGGACTACACCATCGGGGCAAAATTATAAATTTGAGAAATGACTTTTATTTAAAAACTTTACTATTTTACATTTCTTCTAAAGTTTCTATGTCTAATAAATATAATCCTTTTTTTAACGTTTCACTTATTTTGTATGCTAAATGTAATCTTTTTTCTTTAATATTTTTATTTTCTTCTAATATTTTATATTTGTTATAATATTCGTTAAAATTTTGTGCTAACATTATTAGATAATTTGCTATTAAATTCGGCTTGTATTTTTTTCCACTTTCTTTTACTATTGTTTCAAATTCTAATATTTTTTTTATTAATTTTATTTCTTCATCGTTATATTCATAATCGTTATTTTTAATATTTTCATTTATTTTTTCTTTGTTTTTTCTTATTATGCTTTTTATTCTTGCATAAGTATATAACAAGTAAGGTCCTGTTTCTCCTTCAAAAGATAATGATTCTTTTTGATTGTAAACAAAATCTAGTTTTGGGTTTATTTTTAGCATAAAAAATTTTATTGCACTTAAAGCAATTTTTTCACTTCTATTTTGTAATTCTTTTTCCTCCAAATTATATCTTTTTTTTAATTCTTTTATGCTTTCTTCTTTTACATTTTGTAATAATTCGTCTGCTTCAACTACTTTTCCTTCTCTGCTTTTCATTCTTCCTTCTGGCAAAAATACCATTCCATAAGATAAATGTATGTTGTCTTCTACTTTTTTAAAATTTAAAATTTCTAATATTTTAAATAATACTTTAAAATGATATTCTTGTTCATTTGCAACTACAAATATATATTTGTCTGCATTAAAATCTTGATGTTTTTTAAAAGCTAATGCTATGTCTTGTGTTATATATATAGAAGTTCCATCTTGTCTTAACAATACTTTTTTTCCTAAATTGTACTTTTCTAAATTTATTATTATATTTCCTTTCTCGTCTTTTTCAAATATTCCTTTTTTATAATATTCTAAAACTATTTTTTTTCCTTCTTCGTAGATTTTACTCTCATAATATTCTTTGTCATGTTTTACATTATATTTTTTGTATGTAATTTTGTGTCCTTCTAAAGCCCAAGAATTAAATTTTTCAAATAATTTTAATGTTTCTTCATCTTTATTTTCATATTTTCTTAAAAGTTCATAAGCTTCTTCTAACAATTTTTTTGCTTTTTCAGGATCTTTTTTTTCATATTCTTTTATTTTGTTTTCGAACAAAACATAATATTTTCCTACAAAATAATCTCCTTTTAAACCTTCACTTTCAGGAGTAGAATTATTTCCATATTTTAAATAGCTTAATACTGCTTTTGCTATTGCTATTCCTCTATCATTATTTAAATTTACTTTGAAAACTTTATTATTGTTGTATTCTAATATTTTACTTATACTATTTCCTAAACACATATTCCTAACATGCCCTAAATGTAAAGGTTTGTTTGTGTTTGGACTTGGATATTCTATTACAAAAGTTTTTTTATCTTCATTGTTTATATTTTCTTTTTTTTCTAAAAATCTTTTTATTATTTTTTCTTTTTTTATTTTAAAATTTAAAAAAGCATTTATATTACTAATAATAAAATTTTCTTTTAAATTATCGTTTTTTTCTAATTCTTCTTTTAATTCTTTTGCAATTTCAACAGGATTTTTTTTTAATTCTTTAGATAGAAAAAATAATGGAATAGAAAAATCTCCATAATCATTTTTAGGTTTTTCTATTAAATTGTAAATATCTTTGTTTTTAAAATAACTATTTTTCTCTAACTCTTTTATTAATGTTTTTTTAAAATATTCCATGAATTTTTAAGAAAATAATGTTCTTTAAAAACTTTTTCAAAATTGTATGAAAATGAAAAGAAAATGTTAAATTTTTTTAATAAAAAATTTTTAAAAATTTTTTTAGTTTTATATCATCTCTATTTCTATGTTTAAACCTTCTGGTATTGGCACTCTCATTACTAGTCTTA
>WIAN01000117.1 GCA_015519985.1 Candidatus Woesearchaeota archaeon
ATTCTATTCCATACTATTTTTTGAGTTTCATATTTTGTTTTTTTATAAGTTTTGTTTTTTTTAGAAAAATAAGTGTATAATTCTAATATTTTTTTTATTGCAAATTCTTTTTCTTTTTTGTCAGCAAAACTTATTCTTTTTTGAGCAACATTATTTTTTATATTGTTTTCATTTACTTTTTTACCTTTTTTAATTTTTGGAATTATAAATTCATAAAAATAATGCAGTATTATTCCTACTGAATGGCTTAAATTTAATGCTCTTTGTTCTTTACTTGTTTCTATTGTTATTATAAAATCACTTTCTTCTAATTCTTTTTGCAACAATCCTTTATCTTCTCTTCCAAATATTAAAGCTATTTTTTTATTTTTTGTTTTTAAATCTTCCATGTTTAATTTTTCTTCTAATATTTTTTTTAATTCTTTTAATTTTAAATAACTTCTTGTAATGTTTTTTCCTGGTTTTGAACTTGTGCTTATTAATAAAAAATGGTCTTTTATGCTTTCAAAACTTTTTTTTATAATTGCATTTTTACAAATATCATAGCCGTTTCTTGCTATTTCATATCTTAAATCTTCTTTTTTAAATTTTGGATTTATTAATATTAAATTTTTAAAATTAAAATTTTTCATTATTCTGCATATTGCACTTATATTGTCTGGATTTATTGGTTCGACTATTACAATGCTTATGTTGTTTTCTTCCATTTTTATCGTTATTTTTTTGATGTTATTTTTTTATGTTTTTTTGTATTTGTTTTTTTGTTTTATTATTTTTTTGCTATTTTTGTTACTTTTAGTGATAAAAAAATTATTGTGTTGTAGAATAGATAAATATATAAATAATTGCAATAATTTATTATAAACTATTATACTAAAAACTATACTGGTTGATTTTTTATGCAAAAAGATTTTGATGATTTTGAAAAAAAAGAAAATAACAATTTTGAAAAGGAAGATTTTTCTATGAATTTGAATGAAGAAGAATTAAAAAAACTTTCAGAACTAGTAAAAACTTCTATTTTAGACGAACTTTTAAAACTTTCAGATGATGAATTGAATGAAATAAACAATTTTGAATTTCAAGAAGAAAATAAAAATAAAAACAAAAATGTTGAAGAAGAATTTTATAAACATAACTCTTTAAAAGAATGTGCTGTTTGTGGAAGTGAAATAAAAGATTTCGGACATTACAGTATAGAATTTGGAGAAAACATTAGAAAAAAAGCAAACTTTTGCGGTTTAGATTGTCTTTCAGAATTTATAGAAGAATTAAAATATGCAAAAGGACTAAAACAAAAAAAGTAAAATTTATTATTTAGTTTTTTATCAATAATCTTTTTAAATAAGAACAAATTCTCTTTTTTTTATGAATGATAAAAAAGAAAATGTAAAAAAAAGTATAGTTAACAATGATATGGCTAACAATAATATGAATAGTGATATTGAAGAAGATTATATTTATGAAGTTAAAATTCCTAAAGAAAGAATTCCAGTAGTTATAGGTACTAAAGGAAG
Source organism: Candidatus Woesearchaeota archaeon (assembly GCA_015519985.1). Lineage (GTDB taxonomy): Archaea > Nanobdellota > Nanobdellia > Woesearchaeales > WAPJ01 > WIAN01. Next base: position 1,518 of record WIAN01000117.1, read on the forward strand.
TACTAAAAAAATGTTAGAAGAAGAAATGAATGTAAAATTAAAAATTGATTCTCATGAAGGAGATGTAACTATTAGAGGAAAAGATCCTTTAAAATTATACACTGCTAAAGAAGTAATAACTGCTATAGGAAGAGGTTTCAGTCCTGAAAATGCTTTGGATTTGTTAAAACAAGATTATTCTTTAGAAATAATTGATATTAGAGATTATGCTCATACTAAAAATGCTTTAATAAACAAAAGAGGAAGAGTAATAGGAGAAAAAGGAAGAAGCAGAAAAACAATAGAAAAACTTACAGATACAAAAATTTCTGTTTATGGAAAAACAGTAAGTATAATAGGAAGATTAGAAGATACAATGACAGCTAGAAGAGCAGTTGAAAGTTTATTAGGACAAGCACAACACTCCACAGTTTATAAAATGTTAGAAAAAAAGAGAGCAGAACAAAAAAAAAGAGAAGCATTATGGCTGTCAGAAGACGAAGAAGTATTAAAAGAATATAAAGATTTAATGAATAGAAAAGAAGAAAAATAAAAATAACTACTTTCTAGTAAAATAAAAAGGAAAGTTTTAAAAATAAAAAAATCTTACAATTATTATGGATTTAAAAAAATTAAGAAATTTAGGTTTATCTGTATTAACTGCTTTTGGATTGTTTTCTTTTAGTTCTTGTAACACTCCTGATAATAATTCTGGTTTAAATGTTGAGTTTTCTAATAAAGATTTTTATCTGGAAGCTTCTGTTAATAAGGATAATTGTGTTTTAGAAGTTGATGGAAATGATTATGGCTCTTTTGAAAATAAAACTTTAGATGTTTATGTTTCTGATGGAAGTCATGAATTCACTGTTGTATGTGGAGATGATTCTGTTTCTGTAAATAAATCTGTTTCTTTAATTAATGGTTATACTTTATTAAATGATACTGCTGCTTCTTATTGGGATTCCATACAAGGTTCTCAAGATGTTGATGTATCTGTTTATGATACTAATAATGATGGAGGATTTTCTAATTTTGAAAAGCAAGCTTTAGATTTTTACAAACAACTTTTAGATGATGGTTTTTCTTCTTCCAAAATTCAAGATTTTGTAGATTACTTTTCTTCTGTAGGGCCTATGACAATTTTTGCTTTGAATAAGAGTTATGAGTCTTATAAATATTTTTTTCAGTTTAATTCTGATCTTGTTTTTTCTCCTGAATTTGTTGGTTGGATTGATATTGATGGTATTACTAATGTTAAAAATGAATTGGGAGATTATTATCTTTATCCTACAAGGTATGCTGATCCAAATATTAGTGGTTTGCAAAGAATAAATTCTTATCCTATTAATCGTTTTTCTACAGATCCAGGTTTTGAAGATTTACTCCCGGATTCTGAAGATATGGATACTTGTTTTTCTAAATTTTATGGTTTTACAAAATTAAAATATTATGGGGAGAATTATTCTAATAATAGTATAGGAACTAGTAGTTTAGATATTTCTTTTGATAGAGATAAAATTTTGTCTTTATCACAAACTCCTGGTTATTTTAATATTTCTCCTCTAAAAGCAAAAATACTTACTATACTTAATTATAGAATGATGAATACTTGGGATAATTATCCTTATGATGATATTGATATTTCTTTAGAAATGTATATTCCTCCAACCGATAGAAGATTATTTGATACTGAAACTCACAAACTATTATTTATATACAACCATATCTCTCTCCCAGGAAAAACGACTATTTCTGTTGATGAATACAAAAATATAACTGGTTTGTATGAAGGAAAAATAATAGATTATGGACAACAAATAGGTGTAATACAACATAATGTGGGGAATTCTGATATAATAGTTGATTTTTTAGTAACTGCTATAGGAAATACTCCTGAATTAGGAACTGTAACCATGACTGTTCCAGGAAGATATTTTGGAAAAGATGTTTTTTTTAATACATTAGATCCTACTTGTGGTTATGTTTATCCTGATCATTTTAAAGCGAACACTACAAATCCTGCGTATAATCAAGATTTAAGTCTTTTTGCTCCATCTTGGTGGATTGATCCTGATTTAGGAGATGTTGTTTATGAAAATATTCCTAGGGGTTATGCTCCTGATGTTCTTGTAAATAATTCTTCTAATAGCGTTGGTTATTCTGGTGTTGTTTACAATTTTAGATAGAAAGTTTTATAAATTGTTTTTTCTTTATTTTTTTTATGAGGTTTGATTTTAAATCTTTAAGCGTTTTCTTTGTTGTTGTGTTTTTGTTTTTTAGTCTTTTTGCTGGTTTGGTTAATGCTGGTGTTTTGAGTTTTAATGTTAAGCCTGGTTCTCAAGGTAGTGTTGTTACTGTTTCTTGGAGTCAGGGTTGTCCTGATTATGGTTTGGGTCCTGATCAGTGTTCTTCTAATAAGCCTTTGTATTGTCCTAAAACTAGTAAGGGTAAGAAAACTATTGTTTTGAATTACAAGTGTATTTATGGTTCTTATATTTTCGGTCCTTCTTTGGTTGCAGATTCTTGTGATAATTGTCCTGAAACTTATCAAAATTTAACATTGATTTCTTGTGATCCTAATGATGTTTCTTCAGGTGATCAAGTAATTAATAATTGTCAAAAATGTGGTTGTCCTTCAGACAGTGAATGTAAATCTAGTGGTGAGTGCAAACAGTGTAATAATCCTTGTGCAAATAATCCTTGCAACCCTGGAGAATCATGTAGAGTTGTAGATTTGTGTGCAGGAACTTATACTTGTGAGTCTTCTTCTGGTGGTGGAAGTAGTGGTGGTGGTTCTTCTGGTGGTGGAAGTAGTGGTGGTGGTTCTTCTGGTGGTGGAAGTAGTGGTGGAAGTAGTGGATGCTATACTCGTTATTGTACTGGTGCTAATAATCAATATTGTAGATCTGTGTCTGTTACCTGCCCTGGAGGAGTTCCTTCATGTACAAATAGCTCGGATTGTTGAGGTTGTTTAATATGAATAAAAAATTATTTTTGCTTTTGATTTTAACCTTAATTTTATTTTTTGTTTTTTATCCTTTTTTTGTTGATAATTATTTGAATTTTAAAAAAAATAAGTCTTTCGATGATAGTTCTTTTAGTCTTGAAAAATCTTATGTTTTAGAAAATAAACAGTTTTTTCCTTATGCTCAATCCCATAGTCATTTGATTAAGCCTTATTCTAGGTTTTTGTATTGTTATAATAAAACTAGGGTTTATAATGAGTTGTTTTCTGATTTGTTTTTGTTTAATGTTTCTTATGATAATTTTGATTCTGTTCCTTGTTTTAGTGTTTATTATAGGTATTTGGAGAATGAAGGTTATCCTTTAACTGTTAATTTGAAAAAATTATATTATAATGATGTTTTGTTTAATAATGATTCTTTTCCTCATTTTTATTCTTATGTTTATGTTTTTAAGTTTGATAATTTTTCTTATTCTAGGGCTTTTTTTGATTTTTTGTCTTTTGTTTTTAATAGTGATAGTTTTAATAAACACTTTTCTTACCATTATTTTTACAAAGATATAAATGACATTCCTATTTATAGTAATATAGGAAGTAATTATAATGATTTGTTTTATTATAAGAGTTGGTTTTCTAGGGATAATTTTTCTTTTTATCATCATACTCTTGTGGTTTTGTATGATGATAAGGTTTTGGTTTCTAAAACTTTTACTAATAGTTCAACTGTAAAATATTATGTTTCAACAATAACATAAAACATAAAC
>WIAN01000118.1 GCA_015519985.1 Candidatus Woesearchaeota archaeon
GAATAATAAGACAAATACAACCTAGAACCATTCAAAAAAACAGAAGCACCATAAAAACGAACACTACCCAAAACATCAAAATCATAAACAGGAGAAGAAGTACCAATACCAACTCTTCCATTAGTATTATCAACATAAAGAGTATTAGCAGAAACATTATCAGAACTAGTAACCAAAGAAACAACACCACCACTCCTAGACCAACCAGAAGAAGAAGGATCAGGCCAAGAAACTCTACAATCACCAGCAATACAAACCCTAGAAGACAAAACACTATCAGAAACAGAAACATTACCAACAACACTCAACCTAGAAGAAGGAGAAGAAGTATTAATACCAACAAAACCAGAAACAGTCAAATTATCAAGAAAAGAAAAATTACCACCACCAAAATCACCACCAAAAACACCAGGCTTAATCTCCTCAGCAGGATGAAAAACAGCAGAAAAAACACTAAAAGAAAAAAAAACTAACAAAAAAAATACCAATATTATTGTAAAATGTTTCTTTAACAAATTAAACCCCCAGTTAAAATAAATTTTTTTTATTTAAAAGTTTTTCTTTGAAAATCTTTCTGCGTATTTAAAATTTGATATTAAACCGTAATATATTGCTTTGAAATATACTGAAAACCATAAAGTCCATAATGCTACTTTTTGACTTTTGAATACTTTTAAAGCGTTTATTTTTTTATTAAATGTTTTGCTTATATCTATATAAATCCATACATTATCTTTTTTAAAATTTGTAATTGTCCATACATCATAAGACAAAAATTCTATGTCATTATTTTCATATTTTTCTTTATACAATAAATATCCTTGTTTTACTACTTCAAATACTTGTTTGTGGCTTGGATGTGTATCTTCATCGTTATGTAAAAATACTTTTTTTGGTTTGTATCTTTCAAATATTTTTATCATAAAATCTTGAAAGTCAGAGTTTTCTTCAAAAAAACTTAATATTTTATCTTCTTTTAAATTTAAAAAAATTGTTTTTTTTATATTTAATATTTCTGCTGCTTTTAATGATTCTTGTATTCTTATTCTTTTTAAATTTTCTTCTTCTAACCAAGGATGGCTTTTTTCTCCTTGAGACATTATTATAGTTATTACATTATAACCTTCTTCGTACAATTTAGGTATTGTTCCTCCTGCTCCGAATACTTGATCGTCAGAATGAGCTCCGAAAACTAAAACGTTTTTTTCTTTATCTTCTACATTTTTATTTTCATAAACTTCTGGCTTGAAAATCATAATTTTTAATAGAAAAGCTTTGTTTTTAAAAGTTTTGAAATGGGACCTCGGGGATTTGAACCCCGGACACCTACGTCTTCAGCGTAGCGCTCTCCCAGGCTGAGCTAAGGTCCCAAAAAAAAGTTAATTTTAGAAAAAAAGATTAGTTTATAAAAGTTTTGGAAAGAAAAAAATTAAGGCAATGTTAAATTATAATATTTTATATATTTTTGTGTATTTTTTAAATCTGTACTGTCACCTAAACTTCTTCTTATAAAAGTTTTTTGAGATGTTTTTTCTTTAACAAACCACAAAATATTTTTGTTCCAAAAGAAAACATAATATTCTTTGTCTTTTTTATTATAAATGTCTGTCAATAACATTAAAGTATTGTTTTGATTCACTCCTGTAACACTTATAATGTTTAAATCGTATATTATTAAAGAATAATTTTCACTTTTTGCTTTTAATAAAAGATTTCTATGAGTTTGTTCCAAAAAGTTTAAAATTTCAGTTTCATTTTTAAAAATAGCATAACCTATTAAACCATTGCTATTGTTTGTTTTAAAACTATAAATTTTATTGTAAGAAATAATATTACAATCTTTATTTAATAAGTCTTTTAACAAACAACTTTCTTTTTCTTTTAAAAAAGTTATTTTTTCATAATTATTTTTATATTTAAAATTGTATTCGTTTATTAAAACTTTTAAAACATCATCTGCTTGTTGTTTATATTTACTATAATCAAAAGCACTATTTTTTTCTATTGTTTTTTCAGAAATGTTTATTTGTTTTAAAAAAACTATTATAAGAATAATCA
>WIAN01000119.1 GCA_015519985.1 Candidatus Woesearchaeota archaeon
GTATAATATCATATATGTAGATGCAGATATAGTTATTAATCCAACAATTGTTATTAAAGATAAAACATCTTCTCTTAAATAACCTTTATTAACTCCTAACGTTATTAATATTAAAGAAAACTCGCTTATTTGAGCAACAGTTAAACCTGCTTGAAAACTAATCTTGTTTTTATAACCTAATTTTTTCATTAAAAAAATAACGATTGCAGGATTACCTATAAGTATGAATAAAGAAAAAATTATTGCTGGGAATAAAAGAGAATATATTTTTTCAAAAACCATTTGAGAACCTAAAAGTATAAAAAAAAGTATTATAAAAAAATCTCTTAAAGGCCTCATTTTTGAACTTATTTCATAAGCATAAGGGGTTGTTGAAAGCAAAATACCTGCTATTAAAGCACCTACTTCCATAGAAACTCCTGCATAATGGAATAAAGAAGCAATACCTAAACCCCAAGATATTGAAAATAAAAACAATAATTCTTGAGATTTTGCAAAGAAAGAAGTTATTTTTGAAATGTATTTTAATGTTAAAAACAAACTTAAAATTAGAATTGTTAGAATAAAAGTATTTTCAAAAGAAAAAACTTTAGAAGAAGATATTATCATTAAAAGAATTATTACAAAAATATCTTGGACTAATAAAAAACCTACAGAAATTTTTCCGTACAATTTTTCTAAATCTTTTTTATCAGACAATAATTTCATAATAATTATTGTACTGCTAAAAGTTAATGCTAAAGAAATATATAAAGAACTTATGGTTGAAAAACCTAAAAGTTTGCTTATGAAAAAACCTATAATTGAGGTGAATAATATTTGTCCTATTCCTGTTATTAAAGATACTTTTCCTACTTCTTTTATTATTTTAGGGCTTAAACTTAAACCCACTATGAACAAAAGTAGAGCAATACCTATCTGAGAAAAAACTTTAATAGTTTCTTCAGAGTTTATAAGGTCTAAAAAGTAAGGACTTGCTATTATCCCAGAAATAATATATCCAATAATAAGAGGTTGTTTTAAAATTTTCATTATTGCAGAAACAATAACTGTAATTATCAATATAAAACTTAATTCTACAAAAATATCCATTTTTAATCATTCCTTTTAATAATTTCTTTTCAAACTTTTATTTAAATACTTTATTATTTTTTTATTTTTTTTATCTTTACAATTTTGTTTTTAATTCCTTTTTGTTTTTATTGATCTTTTTTAACAAACTTTATAAACTTTTATTATACTTCTATTTTCTATGGATAATAAAAATGTTAAATCTGTTGATATAAAAAATATTTATTTTTATGATGAAAACAATAAAGTTTTTTTGAAAGATTTAGAAAAAACAATAGTTTATTTTTATCCTAAAAGTTTTACTCCTGGATGTACTTTAGAAGCAAAAATGTTTAACGACTTTTATAACAAATTTAAAAATAAAAATTGGAATATTATAGGAGTTAGTTGTGATGATTTTGATTTGTTAAAAAAGTTTAAAGAAAAATACAATTTAAAATTTCCTTTGTTAAAAGCAGATTGTAATGTTTTGGAAAAATTAGATGTTTATAAAGAAAAAACAGTTTTTGGAAAAAAGAAAAAAGGAATAGTAAGAACAACAATAATTGTTGATAAAGGAAAAATATTGAAAAGATACAATAATGTTAGAGTAAAAGATCATGTTGATGAAGTTTATTCTTTCATAAATACTTTAAATTTAGAATAAAATTCTTTTAAAGTTTCTTTACATTCTTCTATTGTAATTTGTTCAAAAGAATAATAGAATTGTCCTACTGCATAAAACTTTTCAGGAATTATAGGGACTACAACTCTTACATTATTACTTTCTAAAAGTTCAAAAGCATCTCTGCTTGATACAGGAACAGCAACTACCACTTTACTTTTTTTACTTTCAAAATCTTTAACAGCACAAAGCATACTTGTACCTGTTGCTAAACCATCATCAACCAACAATACTTTTTTATTTTCAAAATTAAAATTTTTAATAAAACTTACAATTTTTTCATCTAAACCAGAATATAATTCTTGTTCTAAATTTTTTATTTCTAAAATTTTTTTATCTTTTTGTTCTTCAACATAAAATTTTAAATTAGGATCTTTTTTAACAGTATATTCTATACTTTTATTATACACTAAAACATTTTTAGTAACACAAGCAACAGCAAACTCTTCATTAGAAGGAAAACCAATTTTTCTTACAAAAAAAGGAATTAAAGGTTTTTTAAAATTTTCAGCAATAACTTTTCCTAAAATTATACCTCCTCTCATTAGAGGTACAACTACATCAAATTCAACATTATTGTTTTTTAAAACTTCACTTAATACTTCAGCAGCATGAATTCTATCTTCATAAATCATAATAAAATTATTGTTTTCAAAATTTAAAAGTTTTATTGAATTTTTTTTATTGTATTTTTTCAGGGAACAATTTTAACAATTCTTCTTTATACTTTTTATAATTTTCAATAACACTATTTACATCTCTATTTTTAAAAATTAAATTTGCATAATAAACTATTTTTTCATATTCTTTAATAATTTTATTTTCTTTTTTATCAAAAGTTTTTATTGCACTAACAATTTTTTCTTTAATACTTTCTAAAGAATCATTAGGATTAAAAAAAATTATTTTGTCACTTTGAAAAGCAGGAAAAGAATGCAATCCTTTAAAATAATCTTCAAAACAACCATAATTAGTTCTTACTTCTGTCCTGTAAGATAAAACGTTTTTTCCCATAAACTTTCCATAAGTTATTTCTACAACAACACCTTCATCAATAGGTTCATCAAGATTTGCAAGTATTACATCACTATTATAAGTAAAATAACCTATGTCTAAAAGATAAATAAGAATAGTAACTGCTTTTTTGCTTTCTTCTAAAGAAAAATGTTTTTGAAACTCTTTTAAAATATTAGAAAATTCAAAACCATCTCTTTGAGGTAAAAAAACTTTATAACCTTCTTCTTCTAAAAGTTCTGTTAGTTTTATATTAAAAAATTGTTCTCTAGTATTAAAAAGACTTCCAGCAAAATATATTGTTACCATAAAAAAAGAATAATATTTTGTATTATAAATTTTTTTCTTTTGCCATTTTTTTCCATTACTTTTATATACTTTGTTTTTTTTCTTTTGTTTTTATGTTAAAGATTGATAAGTTACGATTTGGAACTGCAGGTATGCCTTTAAGCACTCCTTCTCCTAATACTGAGAATGCTATAAAGTATGTTAGACAATTAAATTTAGATGCTTTAGAATTAGAATTTGTAAGGAATGTTTTTTTAAAAGAAGAAAAAGCAAAATTTATAGGGGAAGTTGCTAAAAAAGAAGATGTTGTTTTAACTGCTCATGCTCCTTACTATATTAATTTGAATGCTAAAGAAGAAGAAAAGATTAAAGCAAGTATTAAAAGAATTAAAGATTCTGTTAGAGCAGTTCATTTTGCTAAAGGTTATAGTGTTGTTTTTCATCCTGGATTTTATTTTAAAGATGATCCTAAAAAAGTTTATGAAAAAATTAAAAGTAACATTAAAATTTTAGTTAAAGAATTGCAAGATGAAGGCATTAATGATGTTTGGGTTAGACCAGAAACTATGGGTAAACCAACTCAATTCGGTTCTTTAAATGAAGTTATAAATTTATCTTTAGAAGTAGAGAATGTTATGCCTTGTGTGGATTTTGCTCATTTACACGCTAGAAGTATAGGTAAATATAATACTAAAAAAGAGTTTGAAGAAATTTTAAATTTGATAGAAAAAAATCTTGGAAGGGAAGGTTTAAATAATATGCACGTTCATTTTTCAGGTATTAATTATGGTGATAAAGGAGAAAAAAACCATTTAGTTTTGAAAGAAAGTGATTTTAATTATGAAGATTGGGTTAAAACTATTAAAGAATACAAGGTTAAAGGTGTTTTTATAAGTGAAAGTCCTAATATTGAAGAAGATGCTTTGTTTATAAAAAAATTGTATGAAAAAATGTAAAAAACATAACTATTTTTTTTAGTTTCCCCAACTTTCTGTTTTTATATTTTTTATATCTACATTTAATTCTTTTAACATTTCTATGCTTCCTGTTACTAATCCTTTTGGTCCGCAAATTATATATTTTTTGTTTTCAAAACTATCCAAATATTTTTTTAACATATCAGCATTTATTCTTCCTTTTTCATAACCTTCTTTTTCTTCTCTTGTCAATGTTTCTATTAAAACAAAATTTTCCATTTCTTCTTTTAATTTTTTTAATTCTTCTTTGTAAATGATGTCTTCTTCTGTTCTGTTAGAATAAAACAAATACATTTTGTTTTTAAAATTTGTATCTTTACTATAATATAATATGCTTCTAAAAGGAACTATTCCTGAACCTCCTGCTATAAAAACATAATCGACTTTTTCACTTTCATCTTTTATATAAGGCAATCCTAAAGGTCCTAAAACTACAAATTCTTCTCCTATGTCTGCTTCAAATATTTTTGTAGTAAAACTGCCTACTTTTTTTATTGTCAACATTAAATTTTCTTCTGTAGGAGAATTAGCTATGCTAAAACTTCTATTCCCTAAATTATCAGTATCGTTTTTAAAACTTATATTTACAAAATGTCCGGGTTTAAACTTAAACATTTTATCTGCAGGTTCAAAAAAGAAAGACATTACATTTTCAGTTTCTTTTCTTTTACTTACAAGTTTAAAAACTCTTTTTTCTGGCCTATCATAATCTCTAATAAAATTGCTTTCCATAAAAAAAATGAAAATTTTTTTATATTTAAATTTAACTAAATAAACTTTTAGAATGTAAATAAATCTTTAAAAAATTCTATTATAACTGTTATAAAATCTTTCTTTTCTTTATTATTATTTTTATTTTTATCATTGTTTTCGTTATTGTTCTTATTGTTGTTATTTTCGTTGTTATTGTTTTCTTTTTTTTCTTGTGTTGTTTCACTGTTTTTTTCATTTTTTTCTGTTTTTTCTTCTGTTTTTTTTGTTGTTGAATTTTCTATTTTATTTATATCTCCAACTAAATATAGATTGCTTACATTTACTTTTTTATTGTTAAAACTTATTGTTGCTGTTGTATTAACATAATAATTTTCACTTTCATTTTCTGCTGTAAAACCGTACAATACAGTATCTTTTCTTTCTACTATAACATTGTTATTTTCTAAATTTCCAACTATAAATTTTAAATTTTTAATTTTAGAATATACTTTTTCAACTTTTACTTTACTATCAACATTATTTTTTCCTATTATTTTAAAATTCAAAAGTCCTTTTTTATCTTTAACAACTTGATGTTTTATACTATAACTTTTATTTAAAGGATAAACTTTTATTTTAATATTTTTTTTCAAAGTTTTTTCTTCTCCATAAATTGTATTATAAATTATAGTTATATTTTCATAATAATTTTTTATAACATCTGTTTTAGGATACACTATTTTTTCGTCAAAAACTTTTAAAAAACTGTTAGGGTTTAATACGCTTATATTTTTACTATCATTAATTATTCCTTCAACTTTTACTACAATGTTTTTAAAAGAATCTTCATTATTGTTTTTTAAAGACAAATAAAAATTTCCTTTTTCTTCAGAAATAGCATTGTCTTTATCAAAAGTATATTTTACATCTAAACTACTGCTTTTAAAACTAACTTTCATATTTTTATTTTCTTCATAACTTTTTTCATCATAATTTATTGTAAAATTAAATTTTGTAGTGTACGTTTTACTTTCAAAACTTAAAGTTTTAAAATCTACTTTTTTTTCTTCACCAGGTTTTATTATAAAAGAATAACTATTGTTTAAATCATAATATTTTAAACTCTCATTTTTTTTTACTGTTACATTCACATATAAATCTTTACCTCCTAAATTTTTTATTTTAAAATATCCTTCAGAATAGTCTCCTGTGTTTAAATTACTATTATAATTAAAATCTAAATTGTAAGGCTTAAATATTTTTAAAACACCCAAACTTTTTTCTTTACTAACAGTTTTACCTTCATAACTATAATTATAGTAAGAATAAAAATTACAATCTTCAGACTTCAACAATTTTACTTTAAAATCTATATTTTTTTCTTCATCAACATCTAAATAAGAATTTTTTATTATAATATAATTTTGTTTGTCAAAACCAAAAATGCAATCTTTACAATCATAAACTTTACAACTACTATTATAAAACAGTTTTATATAATTATCTTCACTAACTCTATTACCTTTATTTTTTAATGTTATTTTTCCTTTAACTTCTTCATCTACATCAACAGTATTTTTATCTAAATTTAAAGAAACATCTAATTCCGGACCTGTAGTTTTTAAAGAAATATTAAAAGGATAAATAAAATTCCCATTACTATCAACTTTTATTTTGTTATAATCATTTTTTTCAACCCCTAAAAAACACATTTCTATAAAATCTTGTTCTTCACATCTTCCTAAAGACAAAAGTTTAGAAAAAGAATCTGTTTTTAAAAGCAAAGAATCTTGCCCTTCATCTAAATAACCATAAAAAGTTTTTCCATTAAAACTTATAGGTTCGCCACTATAATAATATCCTTTCAACTCTTCAGAAAAAACATTTTTAGAAAAAAAAATCGTTAATATTAACAATAGCATTAAGAATAATGTTATGACTGTTTTTTTATCTTGTTTTTTTACCATAAAAAAATTAGAATTTTTTTAATTTATAAAACTTTTTAATATTTAAAACTTAAAAGAGCTTTTTGTAATAAATAAATTAAAGATACAATATAAATCCAAATGTTAAAATGTACAAATATTGATATTAAAAAAATAAAACCTATAACAGCATCTATTATGCTCATTATTTCAGGATAAAAAAGCCAACCTTTCAAAAACTTGTAAGAAGCTCCTAACAATATTAACCTCCAAGGTATAGGAAAAAATAATTCTAAAAAAAATATTATTATAAAAGACAAATCCAAAAGTGCAAATGCAAACAGCATAACGAAAAGGATTTTTTATATTATTTATAATTTTTTTGATATTTTATTTTTGTATTCTGTTGTTGAAAAATATTTAAATATAAAACAAAAAACCAGAATAAAATGGTTTATATCATTATTGATGAATCCGGCGATTTAGGTTTTAGTAATAAAGGAAGTAAATATTTTATAATTTCTGCAATAGTTGTTAATGATGATAAAACTTATAATAAACTTAATAGAATTCCAAAAAAAGTCAGACAGAGAAAGATGAAAAAGAGTTTGAAAAAATCTTCAGAGTTAAAATTTTCAAATTCTTCTCTTTTGATTAGAGAACAGTTTTTAGAAAGAGCAGCAAAATTACCTATAAAAATTTATGTTGTTGTTGTAAAAAAAGAAACTGTTCCGGAAGATCTTAAGATCAATATATTTGTTTTGTATAATTATTTATTTAAACTTCTTTTAGAGAAAATTTTTAAAAGTATCCCTAAAAAGAGTAAAATAAAAATTTGTTTAGATAAATTTATGTCTTCAAAACAAAGAGCCTTTTTTGAAAATTATATACGCACAACTTTTTTTGACTTTTTTCAAACTTTATCTGACATTGTTATTGTCCACGAGTTATCTTATAATAAGCCTGTTTTACAAGTTGCAGATTTTGTTTGTGGTGCTTTTGGTTACAAATATAATACTCTTGATCTAAAAGATGGTTGTGAATATTATATTAACATAATAAAAGAAAAAATTGAAATTGAATTAATAAATATATTTAAGAAAAAGAGATAAAAAGTAAAAGCGAACCACACCTACTTGTCCTGAGCTCAATCCTGAGCCGTCATCCTTTCGGTGCGCCTTACTCGCTTAACTGTTATGTATAAAAGTATATTTTGTGTGTTTATAAATATTTTGAATTTATTTATAAACATTATTGTTTTTTTTTCATTCTATTTTAAATCCTTCATATTCTGTTATTAAAAAATACCATAATGCTATTGTGATTATTAATCCTGCTGTTAATGAAAACCAAATGTTAGGATGTATTATTAAAAGAATTGTTATTATTGAATATCCTAATAGTAATCCCCAATTGCTTATACTGTATAAAAAAGCATAAAAACCAGTGTTTTTAGGTAAAGGTATTATTGTGCTTATTGCTGTAAATGCATTAGCAGCCATTATTCCATTAACTAAAATATTGTTAAAACCAAAAAAGATTTTTAACAATAATATTATTATTAAATTCCCTGTTATTCCTGCAAATGCTATTTTACTATAATCTTTAAAAGCAATATCGTATTTGAAAACTCCTACTCTTTTAAATCGTATTTTTTTCAAACTAAAATCTGGTGTGAATGTTAAAGGTATAAAACCGTAAGATAATATTCCTAAAAGTATTGTTATAAAAAACTTCCAAGGATTAAATTTTACAATTGCTTTTAATCCTCTTGCTAATGCATATGCTTTTTGAAAAAAAACATTAATATAAACTGCTATTAATACAGAGAATAATGAGAATAATAAAATGTAAATACTATAAGTTCTTTCAGGGTTTAAATCTCTATAAAAATAGTAGTCTGAAAAACCAAATATTAATCCTCCTATTATAATATAAGATAATATTATTTTGTTTTCTTCAAAATTTGGCATACTATATTTTTCAAAATCTTTTAAAAAAGCTATAAAATTTTTCATGTTAAAATTTAACTTTTTTTACTTTATAAAAGTTTTTGTTTAACTATTTTATTTTTGAATTAGGATCGTCTTCTGTTAATGCATAATTTAAACTTTCAAAAGCTAATTTTAAAGCATAATCGTTTTCAAAACCAAGACTTTCATAAGCTTTATATTTTAAATTTATCTTTACATATTTTTCTGTTTTCCTATCTGTTCTTGTAGAATAATATATTCCTACAGCATTTCCTTCATTAACTATTTTTGTATGTCCTCCTAAATATGTGAATTCTGCTATGCTTTTATACTTTGAAAATATTTCTGCTAGACTAAAAGATGCTTCACTGTAAGCTTCTAAAAACAGACTTTTATATTTTTCAACTTGTTTTTTTAAATCTTCTATTGTTGTTATTTTTTCTTCTAATTTTTCTGATAATTCTTTATTGCTTTTATTTAAATAAGATATTTTTTCTTCTAAACTTTGTATTCTACTTTGATATTCTGCTTGCGTTTTTGTTTGTGTTTCAGAATTTGTTTTTAAAAATTCTACTTTTTCTTTTAAACTTTCATTTTCTTCTCTTAATAATTGTATTCTTCTCTCATAATCTTGTGATAACGTTTTTATTTTTCTATATTGTTGAGAATAACTTTCTAACTGTTCTTCTAAACTTTTTACTTTTCTTTCTAAACTTTCTTTTTGTTTTAATAAAGAAATGTATTCTGTTGTTTTTGTAACATCTATGCTTTTATTTTGATTTGCTTTTAAACTTTTATTCTGTCTTTCTAAAAAATGATTTTGTTCTTCTAATTTTTTTATTTTTGCTTCTAAACTTTTTTCATAACTTTTCAACTTTTTATTTTCATAAAATAAACTTTTATTTTGTTTTAAAACAGTATTATATTCTTCTTCTAAACTTTTATAACTTTTTTCTAAAGATAATATTTGAGAAGTTAGTCTGTTAATTTCTTCATTTAAAAGTTCATTTTGTTCTTCTAAAGAATTGTTTTCAGATTCTAAATTACTTTTTTTTGTTGTTAAACTATTGTTTTGTTCTTCTAATGTTTTTACTCTTGCTTCTAAACTTTTATTTTGTTCTAACAAATCTTGTTCTTTTAAAGAATTGCTTTTTAATTCTTCTTCTTTTTCTCTGTAATGTTCAACTTCTTTTTTTAAAGAAGAATATTTTTCTCCGAGTAAAGAAATAGAAGTTTGAAATTTTTTCATTTTTTCTTCTAAACTTTCTTTTTGTCTTTCTAAAGAAGAATTTTGTTTTTGCAATTGTGCGATTGTGGAAGTGTAGTGTTGTATAACATTATCTTTTTTAACATTATAAGCATAACTTCCAAAACTTAAAGAAGAAAATATTATTATAGAATAGAATAATGTGTTTAAATTTAAAAAACTTAAATTTTTTTTTAACCTTATAATTTTTTCTTCTCTTTCTAATCTTTTTCTTTCTCTTTCAGAATGTTTTCTTAATTCTCTTATAATTTCGTCATCATAAAAACCTTTCATTGGCATAGAATAAATGTTAAATTTAAAATTTATAAATTTAAATTTGAAATTTA
>WIAN01000120.1 GCA_015519985.1 Candidatus Woesearchaeota archaeon
GTAAAGATTTGAATATAAAACCTTTAGAATAAAAATGGAATGAAAAAGTAGAAAAGTAATTTTAAAACATTTTTTTATTTTTTTAATTTTTTTTTGTTTTAAACTTTTTTAAACTTTTTATTTTTACTATTTTTATTTTTTTATTTATTTGAAACAAAAATTTGGGTGAAATAAAAATGGAAATAAATGAAATAAAAGCAAAAGACATGTTACATCAAGAATATGAAAAAATTAATGAAGATGAAACTATAAGTAAAGCATTATCTTTATTAGAAGGTAAAAAAGTATTATTAGTTTTTGAAAAAGATTATGAAAATTATAAAGGAGTATTGACAGAAAAAAAAATTAATAGAAGTTTTTTAGATCCTGAAACAAAAATAAAAAAATTAGTAATGCACGCTCCAAAATTAAATCCTGAAGATAATATTATAAAAATATCAAGGTTAATGTTTGAAAATGATATTTTACAATTACCTGTTTTTGAAAACAACAATATTTTAGGTATTGTTGATGATACAGAAATATTAAAAAAACTACAATACCAAAATTATTCTGAAAAAACTGTTAATGAATTTATGAGTAAAAATATTATAACTATAACTCCAGAAGAAAAAGTTGGAAGAGCATTAGCTTTAATGAGAAAAAAAGGAATTACAAGACTACCTGTTTTAGAAGCAGGAAAACTAACAGGTTTAATAACTTTACACGACATTATAGAACATGTTTATAGACCAAAAGAAAGATTTGAAGCAGGAAACTATTTTGATGAAAAAGTATCGGTGTTAGACGCTCCTGTAAAAGATATAATGGTAAAAAATTTAATTACAATAAAAGAAAATTCTAAATTAAAAGAAGTTATGAGTTTAATGTTAGAATATAATTTAAACTCTATAATTGTTGTTGATGAAAATGATTCTTTAAAATTAAAAGGTTTAATCACAAGAAAAGATTTGTTAGAACCTTTAACAAAACTTTATGAAGAAACAAAACCAATACATATACATTTAATTTTAAGAAATGAATTAAAAGAAGAAGCTCCTAAAGAAGAAATTATAGAGGAGATTGAAAGATTTATAGAAAAATGGAATGACATTTTAGGAGAAGGAACAATAACAGCAGACATACAAAAACATAAAGAAAAATTTAGAAAATTGCCATTAATATTTACAAGGTTAAGAATAACAACTGATAAAATAAAAGTAATTGTAAATGCAAATGGTTGGGGTTTTGAACAAAGCATAAAAAACGCTTTGAAAACAGCAGAAGAAGAATTTTTCAAATATAAAGAAATAAGAACTTTAATTCCTAGAAAAAAGTATGTTGAATTTTTAGATTTGGCTCCTTTAGATTTAGAAGAATAAAACAATAATTGAATATGGTAAAAAAATGTGAAATATTGTTAGGGGGTGATATTTTTGAAAATAACACCTATAGGAGAGAGAGTATTGTTAAAACCAATTTTAGAAGAAGAAAAAACTAAAGGAGGAATCTACATTCCTGAATCTGCAAGAGAAAACAATAAGAAAGGAAAAGTAATAGCAGTAGGAAAATTGAAAGATAAAGAATCTGAATTAAAAGAAAATGATATTGTATTATATTCTGGTTATAGTAATGAAGAATTCGAATTAGAAGGAGAAAAATATGTTATAGTTGATTATAAAGATATTTATGCTAAATTAAATTAAAAAATTTATTGAGAGGTGATTTTTAATGTCAAAACAAATCATCTTCAATGAAAATGCAAGGTTAAAAATAAAAGAAGGAATAGATAAAGTTGCAAATACTGTAAAAGTAACTTTAGGTCCTAAAGGAAGAAATGTAATTTTAGACAGAACAAATCCATTAGTAACAAATGATGGAGTAACAATAGCAAGAGAAATAGAATTAAAAGACAAATTTGAGAATATAGGAGCAAAACTAATAAAAGAAGTAGCTAACAAAACACAAGACAAAGCAGGAGACGGAACAACAACAGCAACAGTATTAACACAAAGCATGATAGAAGAAGGATTAAAAAATGTAACTGCAGGTTCAAATCCTATGGAGATAAAAAGAGGAATAGAAAAAGCAGTA
>WIAN01000121.1 GCA_015519985.1 Candidatus Woesearchaeota archaeon
AAAGCTTTTTCATTATCAGAAAGAGAAGGTCTTTGATTCGAAGCGTAAATAGAATTAAGGTCTTCACATTCTTTATTAGCTAAAAAAACAACTTTATTAGAATTTGAAGGAATTATAATAATAGAACTTGAATCAACATCGGAAGATAAAAATTCTTTTAACTTTTTAACTTGATCGGAATAATCTTTATCTTTAGAAAAAGATTTTATAAGATTAGAAGCATACATAGCAAAAAAAACAATCCATATTACTGCTAAAATTAATCCTAAAATGAATTGTGTTGAAGCTTTTTTAATCACTACCACCTGTTTTTTTACAACAAATTTTATCTTTAGAACAACTTATAGCGGAATTACAAATATCTCCTTCTTTTTTGTCAGCAGTAGGAACGCACTGCCAATCACTCCAAACTCCTTCTCCGCAATTTACAGTTGAAGAAGAAAAAATAGAAGCATTTTTGGTAAATAATAAAATTAAAACTATAAGAACAATAATAGCAATAACAGCAATAATAATTGTATTCATAGCCAACTCAACACCTTTTTTATTCATAAAACATCACCAAGTTTTTTTAATGAAAATAAAATCCCCATCATTTTTAGTTTTAACAACATTTGCTTGAACATCACCAGGAATTTTATTATAATCACAGTTTAAATAAACATCGATTTTTGAAAATCTTGGTTTTGGAAAACTCACACGAACAGAACCTTCTTTATCATTTGCATAACAACCCGATTTACTTGCATCATTAGAAAAAGTATAAATTATATCTGGACCATTAGTAACAAAAAGTTCTTTACAAAAGCCCCCCGTACCAAAAAGAGAAGGACCACCATATTTAGAAAACGCATTACGCAAGAAATACTTTTTATTAAGAAAATCGTTTTTACAAGAGTTCCATTCTTTTTCAGTAATATCATTAGGTTTATTTGGATCACTATAACAATAAAGAACTAATGGTCTAAATAAACTTTTACTGAAAATATCATCTTTATTATTTGAATAACAAGCCGAAGTGAAAGAAGAAAAAAGCTTGTCCATCGCAATTTTATCAAAAAATTTATCATTCAATAAATTTAAAATAAAAATGTACAGATCATCAACACTTTTTCCTTCTAATGCTTGAGGGTGTATTACATAATAAGTTTCTTTATACAATACCTTTGGGTTTGTGTTTTCTTCTTTTTTGCTTTCATCTAAAATTTCTATTTCTAACTTTGAAAATAAATCATTTTTAAAATGGTCTAATGGAATATTAATTTTTACTTCTTTTTTATCGGATTTAGAAAAATCTTGTGCATTTTCACCTATTTTTATTGGATTGTTAGAATTTGAAGGAGAATATAAAGAAAATTTTGTTTTTACAAGTCCTTTAAAATTTTCTTTAAAATTCGTGTTTAGAATTATCTTTCCGTTTTCAAAAGAAAAGGAAACATCTTTTATTGGAGAACCTTTACTGGATAATAAATTGTCTAAAAAACCTATTCCTGTATTAACTCCTGATTTTCCTATAGAAACTACTTTTGCAAATGCTGAACCAACAATGAAAATAACTAATAAAATTAAAATTATTTTTACAACACTACCAAGCAAAATTCCTTTTTTATTCATTTTAACCAAATCTAAAAATATCTAATGTTTTTTGAACTAAATCAACCATTGGTTGTTTAAATACAAAAAATAATGCTAAAAGTACAAATAAAGTTAGTAAAGTTAATATTAACCAACCCATATTATCTAATGCGAAGCCTGCCTTTTTCATATTAATATTACAAAATACTATACTGATTTATAAACTTAACTTAAAAATGTTATTTACTTACAAGTAGTTAAAAAATAGAAAGATTTATAAATAATGAAAACATACAAAATAATATGAGTTTAGAAAATATTGTTAATAGTTTTAAAAAATATACTAATATTGGTTTAGCTTATTTAGCATTAATAGCTGGAGGAATAAACCCGTATGTTTATGCAGCAGGGGATAATAGTACAACGCCAGTTGTAACAACAACACAAACAGAAATATACAAAGGAACAGAATACACAGCAATAACAAACAAAAAAGGAGAAACAATATACGTACCAACAACAGCAACACCACAAAACATAATAAAAATAATAGAAAAATACAAAGAAATAATACAACACAACATAAATGAACACTCAAACAAAGAACCAAAAATAGAAGAACTAACAATAGACCCAAACCTAGAAGAAAAACTAAAAGCATACTTATTCTTAGCAGCAAAAAACAACGGAAACGCAACACCAAAAACAATAGAAGAACTAGAAGAACTAGAAAAAAAACTAGGAGACCCAATAATAATGACCTACGGAAACTTCAAAACAGAAACAATAGAAGGAAAAACATACTTAGTACCAATAAAAATAGAAAAACCAGAAGGATACCTAACAGGAATAAAAATAGAAAAACCAAAAAAAGGAACAATATGCGACGCAGAATACATAATAAAAATAAGAGAGAACCCAGAAGGAAAAACAACAGTAGAAATAAACACAAAAGAAAACAAACTAAGCTACACAAAAAGAAGAGACATGTTTGTAAGAAAAAAAGGAGTTGAATACTTAGTAGGAACAGCATACGACGTATTCAAACCAACAAAACCAACAAAAGAAGAAACATGGATACATGGCTGCATAATAAAAAACCCAAACAACCCAAAAAAAGCAACAACATACTTCTCAGCACCATTCGTAAGAGAATACAAACAATGGAACTACGCAAACAACAACTAACCCTTTTTATTCAAAACACACAAAGGAAGAAAACCAAAATCAGAATCAAAAATAGAAGAAAAAACAACACGCTTAGAAACTAAATTTCCTTTTTCATCATAATAATATACATCAAAAGGAAAATAAAAAAAATCACGGCCAGAAACAGGAACACAATCATAATTTTTTAAAGAAGAAAAACTTTTCAAGTCATTATAAAAACTAAACGTATAATCCTTTCCATCAAAAGAAATTTTAAAATCATACAAAGACATAAAAGAGATTATAAGATCTTTATCATCTTTAAAAAAACTATAATCTCCAGTAGAAAAACTATAAGATAATAATTCTAAAAAAGTTATTTTTTTATTATCATCTCCTAAGATTAGGCTTTCTGGAAATAAAGGTTGTGTTAAAAATGAGTTTATTGTTGTTGAATAAGAAGTATCTTTTTCTATAGAATTTTTTTGTGTAAGGTTAAAATTAAAAACTCCGAAAAAAGAAAGTATAACTATCATAACTATTACTATAAAGAAAAACATTACAAAGCCAAAAAAGTCTCCTAACTGTGATTTTTTCATAATAAAAATTATAATAAGTTTTTTTTATTTAAATGTTTTCTATATTTTCACATTTTAAATTTTCTTTTAAAAATTCAGGATCGTAAGGAACGATTGTAACTCCAGCACTCCATTCAGGACTTTTAGAAGCTATTTTAAAAGTAACAGCACTAGCACCAACAGAAACAAAAGTACCTACTGCACCAACAAGCAAAATAGGAGTTGAAACAGGAGCAAAAAATAACAGAATAGCAGAAACAACTCCTGCACCAGCAGAAGCTTTTAAAGCATCTAACTTATTAATAATAGCATTATTTTCATAAATAAAATATAAAATAGCATAATCTTTATCAGTAGAAATGTCATAATCATAATTACTTAAAGAAGTTTTTAATTCATTATTCATTTCTTCATTAGGATTAAAAATATAAAAGTTTTTTACATAACAACCATTCAAATCACAATTTGATAAAAATTCTAAATAAGTCAAATCATTGTATTGAGAGTAAGGAACATAATTATTTTTTAAATAATTATAAAGATCACTCATTTTTATTATGGTTTTACTATTGTCATTTTTAGTTTCGCTATCTTTATTTTCAAATTGTATTGAAGAACATAAAACACAATAATAATTTGAACCTTTATTTTGGAATATTTCAGAAGAACCTCTTCCATAATTGTTCCAACAGTTAATCATAGAATCTGCTATTGTTTCTTTTATTTTTTCTTCATCATTTGTTTTTACATAAATAAAAGTTGGAGGACAAAATTTTTTTGTAACACTATAAGGAATTTTTACATTAAAAAAGTCAAAAAACTTTTTTGTTTTAAAAAAAGAATTGCAACTTTTTTCTCCTGCTTTATTTAAAACTTTACCAACAGGATTTAAAAAAGCAACAATTAAAACTATTAAAAATATTACTGACAATATTAAAAGCATAGTTTTTGAAAGTACAAATGAAGCTTTTTTAACTGCCAAAAATAACACCGCCACAAACTTTTTTATAATCTTCTTGAGTAAAGACTCCAACTCCAAAAACAACAGGTCCAAAACCAGCTTTTTTTCTTCTTTCAAAATAAACAATTCTTAAATTATCATCAATATTTCCATTTTTATAAACTGAAGAAGAATCTACAAAAGCAGATTTTCTATTAGGATTGTTATAATCTAAAATATCATAATAAGATTTATCTTCAGAAGAAGGATTATGAGTTTTTAAATAATCTTCAAAATCATTAAGATCAAAACCGTTTTCAGGTTTTTGTAAAACACTGCAAGTAAAACATTTAGTTTCAACTTTTAAAGAAGCATCTACTTGTCCTTTAACGATACTGAATTGTACATGAGCATTGTTAAATAAATAACCATAAGATCCTTGTCCAAAAATATTCCAACACGAATATAATTCATTAGCAACTAACTTTTTTTGTTCATCAGAATCTTCGGGAATATCAGAGATTATTTGTGTTTTACAATTAAAACTACCATAATCTTCTCCTCTTATTTTTGACAATGACAAAGCAGATAATTTACATGCTTGTCTATCAGAAATTTCACCAGAAGAAACAAAATCTTTTATTGGAGAAGATAAAACTATTATTGTAGTAAAAACCAATATTGCTAAAATGATTGCTGTTGCTCTTTCATACATAATGCCTCTTTTATTCATTTTAAACACAATACAAATTCATTTTACATGTTAGATTAAAAAAAGCATACAATAATATTAAAACAAATAAAATTATTAATATTAATG
>WIAN01000122.1 GCA_015519985.1 Candidatus Woesearchaeota archaeon
GGAAAAAGCAGAGGAAATAGCAAAAAAAAATGGTTATGATAAAATGTTAGTAATTTCAGGAATAGGAGTAAGAGAATATTATAGGAAGTTAAATTATACATTAGAAGGACCTTACATGAGCAAAAAATTATGATTGATTAAAATGAAAGAAGAAAAAAGATTAGAAGAAAAAGAAAAAATAAAAAAAACAATGATAAAAGAAAAATATAAAAAACACTACATAAAACTTTTAGGTTCAGAAGAAGAATACAACCTATTTATAGATAAAGCTTTAGATTATGCTAAAAGAAGCATAAGAGTAAATACTTTAAAAATAAAAGTAGAAGAGTTAAAAAAAAGATTAGAAGAAAAAAATTGGAATTTAAAACAAATAAGTTTTATAAAAGAAGGATTTTATATAGAAAAAGAAGATAGAAGAGACATAGGAAATTTAGAAGAACACGCATTAGGATATTTTTATGTTCAAGAAGCAAGCAGTATGATACCTCCATTAATGTTAAATCCAAAAAAACATACATTAACATTAGACATGGCAGCAGCACCAGGGAGCAAAACAACACAAATAGCAGCAATAAAAGAAAACACAGGAGTAATAATAGCAAACGAAATAGATTATAATAGAATAACAGCATTAAAAGCAAATTTAGAAAGAATGGGGGTTTTAAACACAATAATAACAAACAAAGATGGTAGGAATTTAAATTTTAAAAAAAAATTTGACAACATATTATTAGACGCTCCATGTTCAGGAACAGGAACATTAAGTAAAAGTTTAAAATCATTAACAATGTGGAATCCTAAAGGTTTAGAAAGATTGCAAAGATTGCAAACACAACTATTAGAAAAAGCATATGAATTATTAAAACCGGGAGGAACACTAGTATATAGTACTTGCAGTTTAGAAGTAGAAGAAAATGAATTAGTAATAAACAATTTTTTAAAAAATCATGAAGAAGCAAAAACAATAAAAGAAAATATAAATATAAAAAACATTTCAAAACCTTACGAAGAATATAAAAAAAATGAAAAAACAATAAAAATAGATAGTAGAGTAAAAAAAGCAATAAGACTATGGCCTCATAAAACAAACATGGATGGTTTTTTCATAATAAAAATAAAAAAAGAAGAATAAAAGTTTTAATCTCTATCCCAAAAGTTTACAAAGCTTTTATTACCTATTTTAGGTTCTCTTTCTCTTATTAGTTCTTCAATGCCAGATCTGTCTTTTTCAGGGATAGGTAATACTCTATACACAGTTGAATTTCCTTCTTGCTTTTTAGACAAAACATATCCAGGTACATTTACATATGGTTCTAAAAAATTTGGTTTTGAATATGGTTCAGTTTTTATTTCCTCATGTACAACAACTTCATATACAACTATTCCTTTATCTGTTTTCATTTCTTTTGTATGGACCAAACGCGTATACCCATATTCATGTCTATGCGTTCCACTTTCATCTTTTAAAGATTCATATATTAAATCAGGTTCTATTGAAGATGGAAATCTAGTAATGTATGTTTTACCTATTCTTTCATAAATTTCTTCTCTAAGATTGTTTGCTCTATCTTCATTTGAATAAGGTTCAATTTCTAGGGATGTTTTTTCTTCTAAACTCATATAATCACCTTTATGATGTTTTTTGATTGTTTTGTTATTGGTTTGTTTTTATTATTTATAAACTTTTCTATTTTTTTACTACTTTTAAGTAAATATATTATTTTTTGTTTTAAAATAGCAACTTTTATAAATAAACTCTTTATCTCAAAAATAAGAGGTTATAATTATGGAAATATCAAGACCTTTAGATGGTTTGAACGAAGCAAGAAATAAAAGAGTAATAGTTGAATTAAAATCAGGAAAACAATACATTGGAGTTTTAAAAGCTTTTGATGTTCATGTTAATCTTTATTTAGAAGAAGCTGAAGAAAGACAAAATGGAGAAATATTAAGAAAATTAGGAAAATTATTCATAAGAGGAGATACAATAGTTTTTATCAATCCTTCAGAATAAAAAATGAGGTAGTTATTAATGAAAGGAACACCAAGCATGGGA
>WIAN01000123.1 GCA_015519985.1 Candidatus Woesearchaeota archaeon
GTATAATATTGTTATGTTGTATTTGTTGTTTTTTGTATTATAACTTATTTTTAAAATTTTGTGTCTTATTCCATAATATAATTCTATGTTAAAATTTTTTTGTTTGAAAGAATACTTTTTTATTTCATAACTTCCTTTTGTTTTTAATTCTTCTTCTATTATTGTTGTCGAATTTAAAATTATATTTTCTAAAGACATACAAAAGAAATGTTTTTTTATTGTTTAAAAAATGAATTTTTATTTTTACAGAAAACTTTCGGTTTTTTATGTAAATTTTTTGGTTTTTTAATATTTTAATTTTTTTGTTACTATTTTTGTTCTTTTTTTCGTTTGTTATTTTATTCTTTGTTGTTTTTATTGTTATTTTTCATTTGTTTTATTATTTTTTTTCTTATTTCTTTTTTTTCTTTACTGTTTTATTTTTTTTATTTTTTGTATTGTTATTTTTCCTTTCTATTTTTTTTATTGTTTTTACTTTTTCTTTTTCAAATAATCTTGGTCTTTCGTCTGTTATTAAAAACAAATATGCTGTTGCTTTCATATCATATAATAAAAATAATTTTATTATTCTATTTATAGTTTTATTTCTTTCTCCTTTTACTATTATGAAAAATAATTGTGCTATTAGAA
Source organism: Candidatus Woesearchaeota archaeon (assembly GCA_015519985.1). Lineage (GTDB taxonomy): Archaea > Nanobdellota > Nanobdellia > Woesearchaeales > WAPJ01 > WIAN01. The sequence goes on from WIAN01000123.1 coordinate 631, forward strand.
AAAATATTATAAAACTCCTATATAATAATCTTACAAAATATAATATTATCATGTAAGGTATTCTTATTAATAATTCTATTCTTGAAGCTTTTTTTTCATAATTATATTCTATTTTTAACATTATATTAAACCTGCTTCTTTTATTTTTTCATTAAAAGTTTTAAAATCTATTTTACATACTGAATATTTTTCACATTCTTTTTTGTTATAAAAATTTTTTAACAAACAAATTTCATAATTGAATGATTCTTTTAAATTGTAAGGCGGATTGTTATAATTATAATTTGGCAGTAATCTTAAACTTTCTCTATAATAAAATTTTTTTTTTAATGAACCTTCAATGTTTTGTGTAGTGTATTGTTTTAATAAATTTCTTTTTTCTTTTAAACTTTTTTTACTGCTGTTATAATAATATTTTGTTGTAATATTTATTTTTTGTGTTTTTTCAGGTAAAAAAAGCGAAGGATAATTTAAATTTATATTTAATTGTTTTAAAAAATTACTAAAAGTCTTTCTAGGAGTTAATAAATTATAATATTCATTATATTCTGCTCCTTCATAAAATAATATGTTGTTTTTATTATTTTTTTCTAAATCTTTTTTTATATTACTCATTATTATGTTTGTTAAATCGTGAATGCAATGTCCTCCTTCATAAGAAGAGAATATAATTATTTTTGGATTTATATTTAAAATAATTTTTTCTATTTGTTTTTTTGCTGAAGAAATGTTTTCTTTTTGAAATAAAAGTTTTTGATCTGTATAATTTAAAAAAAACAAATTTTTTTCAGGAATGTTTATTTTTTTCATTGCTTTTTTTGCTTCTTTTATTCTTTCATCAGCATACAATTTGTTTAAATTATGATTTGAAAAAAAACTTCCTGTGGTTAAATATACAATGTAAATATTGCTTTTGTTATGTTCAAAAAATCCTGAGCCAAATAATGCTGATTCATCGTCAGGATGTGGAGCTACTATTAAAATTGTATCGTTATAATTAAAATTTAAAGGTTTATAATCTTGGTAAGGATAGAATATGTTGTAAAAAAAGTGTAAGTTAAAAAGTAATATTAAAGTTAAAATTAAAACTCCTAAAAAAATTATTATTTTATCTTCATTATTCAAAGGTTTAAAGTTATCTTTTTTTATTATTTTTTTAATTTTAAATTTTAAATTTTTCATATTTTTTTTTAAATGTTTTTTTTATTTTAAAAGTTTCTATATTTTTTATTTTAGAAAAGTTTAAATATTGTTATTGTTTTATTTTTTTACTGTAGTTTTACAAAAACATTATGATGGAACTGCAGTTTTTCATTTAAATGAATCTGATATTTTAACTTTTTCTTTATATTCTGTTGGTTATGTTGTTGAAGGTTTAAAAAGTATTATTAAAAACAATCCTAATACTTCTTTTCCTAATAATCTTTCTTTTTTAGAAAGAAATTTTATAGATGCAACTAATAGAATAGAAAAGTATTTTAGAATTTTAGAAGAATATTTTCCTGGAATGTATGAAACTGTAAAGGTTTTAAAATATCAGTATGATGCTCTTTTTGATAATTCTCCTCATATTTCTGGGGCAGGTATTAATACAAATAGAATTAGAGAAATAGTTTCTGAAACAACAGCTCGTTTAGAAAGAATAGTTAGTGAGACTACTAGGATATAATTTATTAAATTTTTTTTATAATTTTTTACATTTCTTCTTGTAATTTTAGTTCTTCTGTTTTTTCATCTACAAATGCTTTTTTATCTACTATTTTTAAATAATCCATTACTGTTATTTCTTCTGGTTTTTTTGTTTCTACTAATTTGAAAAATTTTTCAAAATCTATCCATGTTTGTTTTTTATACTTTTTTTTAGCTAATAATACTACTCTGCTTGGTTTGTGTTCTGAAACATATTCATAGTCTGGTAAAAATTTTAATAGTTCATTTGAAAAGCTTTTTACTTCTTCATGTCTTGGCATATTTTTTATGCTTAATCTTTGTCTGCTTGCTCCTATAAACATGTATGCTTTTACTTCTATAAAATCAGGATCTCCTATTTTTATTAGTTCTGCATATTTTTCTGCATCTGTCATATTCATATCTTTTATTGCTGTTATTCTTACTGTTGTTCTATACTTTTTTTTCTTCATTTCTTCTAAACTTTTTATTAGTCTTTCCCAATAATCTGAAAATAAAGGTTTATCTATGTATTTTAATAATTCTTTTGTAGGAGCATCTATTGAAATGTATAATTGTGTTACTAAATCTAACTCTTTTATTTTTTCAGGGTATTGTCCATTTGTAACTAAAAAAGTTGATATTTTTTTTTCATGATACTTTTTTACTATTTCAGTTATTTTTGGATATGTTATCGGTTCTCCTGTTAAGCTTAAAGCTACATGTTTTACATTACTGCTTTCTTCATACAATTTTTTGTTAGTTTTTGGATTTCCTCCAAAACCATTTAACAATTTTATATGTTCTTCTATGCTTTTTTCTATTATAAAATCAGGATCGTCTACTTCCCATTTCCATTCTTTACTTACTGGAGCTTTATAACCTCTCCAACAAAAGATACATCTGTTTGCACAACTTATGCTTGTTGTGCTTTGCATGCATTGATGACTCATTATTCCATAGAATTTTAGTTTGTAACAACCTCCTTGTCCTTTTATCATGTTTTTTGTCCATCCGCATACTTTTACTGCTGAATGGTTTCCTACTATTCTGTATTGTTGTTTTTCTAAATGTTCTTTTGCTTGTTCTGATATTTGTGGCATAAAAGTATAGTTTTTACTAGTAGTTTATAAAATTTAAGGAAAAAGAAAGGTAAAAAGAATTTAATATGTTTTATTTGTTTTATTCTTTGTTTGTATTTTTATTTTTTTGATATATAAAAATTTGATATAAAAACATTATAAACTTTTCTAAATTCTTCAGCTAATATTCCCATTGCGTTTGTTGCTGTTAATGCTATTGCTGTGTTTTCTATTCCAAGATAATACGCTGCTATTATTGTTGCTGTTAAAGAAATTCCTTTTCCTAAAAGTTTTATTCTTTCAAAATAGTCTTTGTTATCAAAATATAAATCTGGATTTCTTAACTCCAAATCCAATTCTATACTATTATGTATGTACGCAAATAAAGGGTAAAGCATAGAATTCCAAAAGAATTTTTTTGCTAAATCACTTTTTGTTGTTAAAGTTTCTGCTTCTATTTTTGTTGTATCTTCTAAGGACATATTTTTTTATAATTTTGTTTTTTTTATAAATTTTTTTTAATACAATATATACCTATCTAAAATTATTTTTTATTTTTGTATTTTTCTAACAAGTTCATTATTACTTTTATTTTTTGTTTTAAATCTTCTTTTTCTTGTTCTGAAATGTTTTCGTCTTTGTAAGATATTAGTATCATGTCATTGAAAAAGTCTAATAATAATTCTTTTATTTTTGGATCTAAGGGTTTTTCTTGTATTTCTTTTATTGCTAAACTGTAAGTTTTTGATTTTAGTCCAAAAGTTAATTTTACATTTGCAAATAAATTGTTTGCTAATTCGTGTATAGAATTTGAATTTTGTGTTAGATTTGTTAATGTTTCTTCTAATTTTAAATCTGACAAATATTTTTTTATTTCTTCTTTTAATTCTTTTATTTCTTTTTTTAAATTAAAAACAATATAGAATAGATACAATATCGCTATTATGAATAAAAATATTATTATTGATGTTAAAGTCATGTTTGAAAACACCTCTTTTTTAAAAAAGTTTTTTGATTTTAAAAGCTTTTTGATTTTAAATTTATAAAGTTACGATTATTATAATGCTCCATATTTTCCATACAGTATAAATTCAAATATTAATAATAATATTAACAACAATACTACATAGTATGTTGTGTTTAATTTTATTGATTGTTTTTCTAATGTTGATTGTTTTATTGTATTGTATAATTCTTTTTCATCATTTATTTTAAATGCTTCTCCATTTGTTTTTTCTGATAATTGTTGTAATATTTTAAAATCAAATTCTAACGGATCGTAATATTCTGAAATATTTACGTCTTCTCCTAATTCTCTTTTTAATTCTGCTATTTGTTTTAATGTTTCTTCATTTGTTTTTGCTCCTAATCCGAAAGAATATATTTTTATTCCATTTACTTGTGCGTTTCTTATTGTTTCTTGACTTATATTTTCTGTTCCGTCTGTTAATAAAAATACTGTTTTGTTTTTTTTGCTTTCATTTAATATTCTGAATGCTGTGTTTAATGCAAAATTTAAGTTTGTTCCTGTTTTTGAATAGTTTATTTGTATGTTTTTTATTTCATTTTCTATTTCTTTTTTGTTAAAAGTTAATTCTTTATATTTATCTATTGAATCTGAAAAAACAACTAGTCCTACTCTTGTATTGTTGGATAGTAAATTTAACCATTCTGATGCTATGTTTTTTGCTGCTTCTAATCTGTTTGGTTTTAAATCTGTGTTTGCCATGCTTGAACTTGAATCTATTACTATTACATAATCTGTGTTTGTTGTTGGACTTATTTTTATTATTTCTAATGCTCCTGTTGCTATTAAGAAAAGTAGTGTTATTATTATTATTTTTGATATTAATATTATTGGGTTTATGTCAAATCTTTTGAATCCATGTACTTTTTCTAATGTTTTTATATTTCCAAAGTATGTTGCTCTTTTTTTTCTTGTATAAACCATGTAATAATATGAGATTGAAGTTAAAACTATTAATAGTAATATTATTAGTGTATTTTTTAATGGATCGTTATAGTTTATTGATATTAATCCTATTTTGAAACTTAAAATTTTTTTTCACCTAAAACAATTTTTTTAATAATTTTTTTAATTTTTTATTTTTAATCTATTATTACTTTTTCGCTTCCTAAACTTTTTATGAATGCCGTTGAAAATTCTTCTCCTGTTATTATTTTAAAAAATAATTCTCCATAGTCATGAAATAATTCTTCTACATCTCTCATTTCTTTTTTTGCTAATACTTCGTATTCTTCTTTTAATTTTTCTAAATCAGGCATGTAATTTTTTCCTTCTAAATTTTTTAAATACATTCTTCCTACATTGTCTGGGATTTTTACATCTATTGGATCTCTTATCATTATTCCATATACTTTGCTAAAATGAGCTGCTAAATCTGGAAGTACTTTTTTTATTGGAGAATCTATAAAGTCTGATACAAAAAATAATATTGCGTCTTGTCCATAATTGTTTAATAATACTCTTGATAAATTACTCCAATCTTTTTTTCCTCCGTAATGTTCTTTGTTTGACATTAACCTCATTATTTTAAAGTAGTCTGCTTCTGGATCTGATACTACTTCTACTTTGTCTGATAACATTGTTATTGCTACATTGTCTCCTGCTTCTATTGCTGCGAATGCAAATGTTCCTATTACTAAACTTGCAAATTCGTTTTTTGTCATGTCTGTTGTTCCTAATAACATTGAATCTGAAACGTCAAAAAAAAACACTATGTCAAATTTTCTTTCTTCTTTGTATGTTCTTACAAATAATTTGTTTGATCTTGAGAATACTTTCCAATCTATTCTATGTACATCCATTCCTGGTGCGTATTCTCTTAACCTGTCAAATTCTAATCCTTTTCCTGATATTAATTGATAGTAAATTAAGTTTAATCTGAAATATTCTATTAGTTTTACTGCATTTAATATTGTTTTTTTTACTAAACTTTCAAAATCGTAAAGGCTTACTTGTATTTCTGTATTTTTGTTTTTTTTTATTTTTTTATGTTTCATTTTTTATTCATTTTTTATTATGATTTTATTATTTTTTTATTTGTTTTATTTTTAGTTTTATTTTTTTGTTTTTAATTTTGATTGTTAGAAATAATTTTAAAATTTTTATTTTTTATAATTTTTTTATTTTTTTTATATCGGATTTACTTTTGATAATATTTCTTCTACTATTTTGTCTGTTTTTATTTCGTGTGCTTTTCCTATAAAGTTTAATGCTATTCTATGTCTTAATATGTCAGGAGCTACATACATTACATCTTCTGGAAGTACAAATGTTCTTCCTTGCATTAGTGCTCTTGCCTTTGCTCCTATTCCTAAATAAATTGTTGCTCTTGGTCCTCCTCCGTATTTTATGAATTTTGCTCCTTGTATTTTTTTATTAACTCCTCTTGTTGCTTCTACTATGTCTAAAATATAATCTCTTATTCTTTCAGAAATATATACTTCTCTTACTTTTTTTTGCATTTCTAACAATTGTTCTTTTGTCATTGTTACTTTTAATAATGAAAATACATCTTTTTTTGTAGTTGCGTTTTCTGTTATAATTATTTTTTCATATTTTCTTTCAGGATAATCTAAGTCTATTTTGAACATAAACCTGTCTAATACTGCTTCTGGTAATGCGTATGTTCCTTTGTTTTCTAAAGGATTTTGAGTTGCTAATACTAAGAATGGTTTGTCTAATATGAATTCTTCATCTGCTAAATTTATTTTTCTTTCTTGCATCGCTTCCATTAATGCTGCGTGTGTTTTTGGCGGTGCTCTGTTAATTTCATCTGCTAATATAAAATTTGCAAATATAGGTCCTTTTACTATGTGGAATGATGCATCTTTTGGATTATAAATTTCTGTTCCTAATATGTCTGCTGGCAACATGTCAGGTAAGAATTGTATTCTTCTAAATGTTGTTCCTCCTATTACATGTCCTAATGTTTCTACTAATAATGATTTTGCTAATCCTGGAACTCCTTCTAATAATGCGTGAGCGTCACATAATAATGCTAATAATACTCTTTCTACTACGTCTTTTTGTCCTATGAATACTTTGTTTATGTATGTTCTTGTTTCGTCTAATATTCTTGCATATTCTTTTACTTCTTCTTCTGTTATTTTAGCGTTGCTTGTTGAATATTTTTGTTTTTCTTCTTCGGAAATAATAGGAGTTTTAACTTCTTCTTTTTTTTCTGTTGTTTCTGTTCTTTTTTCCACCTCACTTTTATTTTCTTTTGTTTTTTCTGTTTCTATTCCTCCTTTTAATTCGTCCTGCCATTTTTTTAACTGTATCCATTTTCCTTCTGATGCTAATTTTGCTTGTGCAGGCCAAGTTTCTGGATTTTGTATTATATTGTTTTGTTGTAATATACTTTTTAATTCTTCAACTATCATACTTGCTAAATCTTTATATGTTTTTATTCCGTATTTTTTCAATATTTCTTCTGTTTTTGGTCCTATTCCTTCTATTCTTGTTAAGTCATCTTCAACATTTTTTTCTTCTGTTTGATCTTCTGTTTTATCTTCTACATTTTTTGTTTGCATTTGCGTTTTTTCTTTTTGTTCTTCTTTTTTTTCTAAATCTTTTAATGGCATTTTTATTTCTTCTACGTGTATTGGTTCTTCTTCATAATCTTCTCTTTCTAATTTTCCTGTATCTACTATTACATCTGCATCTAAAAGATTGTTGTGTTTTTTATAATATTCATCAAAATTTTCATTTTTATTTTGTTTTTCTAAATATTCTAAATATAATTCTATTTCTTTTATTATTTCATATTGAGATTTTTTGTCTTTTATTGCTTCTGCTAATGGGTATAATTTTAAAGAATGATTTATCCAATTGTAAAAATCGTTCCTTTGAGAATTTACATGTTGTGAAAAAATATTATTATCTATTATTTTTAAATGTTCTAATAGTTGTCTTAAACTTCTTGCTATGTAATGATCTTTAAATAAGAATTCTTCTCCTGGTTTTGAATAAAAATCTACTTTTTTACCTTTATAGTTTTCATTGTTAAATTCGTTGTTAAAATAATGGTTGTGATTGTTGTATTCTATTGGAAACACCTCTATGATTTTTAAACATTTTTTATTTAAAAAACTTTTGTTAAAATAATGTAAAATTGATAAAAAATTTTAAAATAAAGGTACTATTCTTAACAATACTAGTATTGTGTAAAATATTAATAGTATTTCTACTATTATGATTATATAATCATACCATTTAAAATGTACTTTGTATTCTCTTTTTTCTGGTTTTTTTTCTTCTTCTATACCGTAAAATCCTGTTGTTTCTGTTTCTTCTAATTCTACTCCATAAGGATTGTCATTATCAGTATCATCATTATTTTTTTTACTTTTTTTGTTTTTGTCTTTTTTGTTTAAAAATCCAAATAACTTTTCTATAAAGTTTTTTTCTTCTTTTTTTTCTTTTTGTTCTTCTTGTTCTATTCCGTAAAAGTCATTTGCCATTTTAATCTTTTGTTGAATTTATGCTTTTTTTAATTTATTTTGTTTTCTTTTATTCGTTCATTCTCTTATGTATTATTGTTATTGTTAGTAATGTCCATAATGCTAATATTATTATTAACAATATTAATCTGAATGTTCTTGATTCAATTAAATTTTTTGGTTTTACAACTATTTTTACAGGTACAAATCCTACAAGTTTTTCTCCACTATAAAACTTTAAAGTATAATCACACTCTTCATTAACATCATTGCTTATAAAAGTGTATTTTAATTTTTTTGTCTCTCCTTTTTTTATGCTATTAACTCCTTCTATGTTTTTTAAACATTTTTTGTTTGATACTCCTTTTACTATTATATTTTCTAAATCGTTATCTCCTATATTTTTTGCTAAAAATGAAACGTCTATTTTTGATTGTGGGCTTAATTCTATTGTTGGAGGATATTCTAATATTTTTATTCTGTTCAATTTTTTTCTTGGCAATACTATTATTTTTAACAATTCTTTTGTTATTGGTGCTTGTACATATTTTGTTCCATTAAATACTCTTGCAGATACTTCTATTGGAATATAATATGTTCCTGGTGTAAATTTTTCGTTAGGAGCTAGTGTAAAACTTCCTGAAGTTTTTGCTCCTTTTCTTAATAATTCTATTGTATAATTTGTGTATTCCCATCCTTCTTCTAATAATGGTTTTATGACTACATTTTTTGCATCTAAATCTCCTATGTTTGTTATGTTGAATGTTACTTCTCCTGCTTCTCCTTGTTGTAATTCTACTTTTTTTGGTAGAGATAAGTTAAATGCTAAATTGTATGGTGTTGCATCTGTTAATGGTATTGTACTTGAAGGTGTGCTTCCGCCGCCGCCTCCTGTTCCTGATGTTGGTGTAGGTGTTGGAGTTGGTGTAGGTTCTGGTTGTGTTACATTTGTTTCAAATCCAAAAGGTGCAAATACTGAAAATGAAGTTAAATTTGGTCCTATTATTAATTGTTCTGATGGACTTATTAAAGTGTATAGTTGTGTCCATGTTCCATTTACCCATTCTGTTCTTGTTTGTGTTGTGTTTGTTGTTGAGTTAAAATAACTTACATTTATGTAAGTACCATTATATTTGAATATGCTTAGATTGTCTGCTACTACTTTATTTGGCAGTGGTTCTTCATAATGGAAGCTTAATTTTAAAAAACTGTCGTTTGAATTTGCTTTTATTAATACATATTGATCTATGTCTGTTGCATTTGTTATGTTTGGTGGTGGTGGAGGATTTGGTACTGCTTTTATTTTTACATTTTTTGTTTCTGCTTTTATTAATGCTGTTGTAACATTTACTTTGTATAAATTTAAATTACTATTGTTTAAAGAATCTATGTCTAATTCTTCATTTGAAAATAATACATCTATTAAATTTACTGTACTATTATCATAAACATATGCTCCTATTTTGTTTAATACTGTTGTATTTCCTATTACATTTACTGTACTGTTTTCTACACAAATTCCGTATTTAAATTCTTGTACTTTTAAATCTTCTAAGGTTACATTTATAGAATTTTTTATATATACTGCACAACTGTTGTTTAAACTTCCTGATTCGTTTCCATCTCCGTCTAATATTTCTCCTGCAAAATTTACTACTAAGTTTGATTCATTTTCTACTTTTAAACAGGTTTCATTTACATTCCATGCTGAATCATTTAATATGTAATATCCTGATTCGTTTATTGTTCCGCAAGGATCAAAAACTTTTATTTCTAAACTTTTTATTTTATTTACATATACTTTTTCTCCCCCAAAAAAGGAACCATCATAAGGTATTGGGTCAGCTATTCTTTTTTTTCCTTCTACTATTGTATTGTTATCTTTATCTGTTAAAGAAATTAATAAGTTGTCTACATCTGCTTCTATTTCTTGATTGTCATCTGCTATTGCTTTTTGTACAGAAATATAATAAGTTCTTGTAAATCCGTCTACTGATATTTGTACTTTGTAAGAACCATTTAGTATGTATGGTATGTCATTAAAAAAGTAAGGTAGAGTTACATTTTTTTTTATTGTTATTGTTGTGTTTGTTGTATTGTCGAATGTTGTTGTTGTGTTTTCATAAGTATAAAATAGTATTGGCGTTATATATCCTGGATATACTGCTTTTACAGATGATAAATCTATATTTATTGTACTACAGTTTGTATTTATTGTTGAATTTTGTATGTTTGTTATGTTGTATGTTTGTGATTTTAAATTTAAAACACTACCATACAAACTTTTGTTTATTGTTGTGTATGCAACGTCTAAATAAGATGTATTTGTCATGTTTGGATTGCATATTTGTAACGCTATATCTGGATTTTTGTAGCCATCATCCATGTATGAATTGCTTCCTATAGTTGTATTGCTCCTGTCATATTTGAAAGCTGTAAAATTTGTAAAATTACTACTTAATATTATTACTTCTGAACTTATATTGTTTATAGAATATGCTTTTTGTGTATTGATTGTTAAAAATGTTAATGTTAAAATTATAAAGGAGATAATTATTATTTTATTTACTACTCTTTTATTTACTGACCTATTTACTATATTAGCTGTTGATAATCTTTTTTTACTGTTTTTTTTTAAATTCAAAATTTATCCCCACCCTCTAATTTAAAAATTTTAATTTTTAGAAAAAAATATTTTGTTTTTTTATCCTGCTACTGTTTTCCAAAAGTTTATGAATGTTTTGTATATATAATCTAATACTTGTGCTGCTACATTTTCATTTTTTAATGTTTTTGGTGTTGGTTCTATTGTAAAATTTAATTGACTTATTTTGAATGGATATTTGTTTGTTAAATTTCCGTCTATCATAAATTTAAATTCTTCATTATTTTCTTGATATCCTGTCATATACAACGAATAATTTCCTACTATTTCTGTTAGATTTGTATAATTGTATTGTGTAGTTAATAATCTGTTATAACTTGGTATTATTGTTATGTTTATATCTCCATAATAATCTGTTGTTATTGTACTTTCTGTTTTTGTTTTTACTGCATCTGTAATATTGTTTGTTGAATTTATTTTTTTATCATAATATTGTAATGGTACATTTAATGTTAAACCATTTTCTTCTACTATTATTACTGTTGCATTTCTCAAAGTATCATTATCTGAATTTTTCATGTGTATTTCTAAATTGTAAGGAATGTTAGGATATTCAAAAGTATCTGTTTGTACTCCGTCTATATAAATGTCAGGCAATGTTATTGGTTTTAATTCAAAATTTACAAATGCAGAATTGTCTGCTTCGTTACATTCATTTATATTATTATTTGAGTCTGCTTCTACTTTTACTGTGTAAAATCCGCTGTGTGCATATGCTGGCCATTGTACATTAAAATTTACATTGTTTCCTGGTGTGATTGCATTTGTGTTTGTTAATGTTGTTGTGTAAATTATATCTGTTGGATTGCTACTGTTGTATATTGTTATTTTTATATTAAATGGTGTTGTTACATCTACGTTTCCTCCGTTTGTTTCGTAAGGAATGTCTCTGTAATTTTCTATTGAGAATGTTATTTGTAATGTTTGACTATAATATATTGGGTTTGGATTTACAGTTAAAGAATTAGTTCTTAAATTTGCTCCTATACATATGCTTTTTCCTATTCCGTTTATAACTGCATATTTGGTGTAAATATTTTGATCGTTTACTTGTGAAGCTGACAATCCTGTGTTTAATGTTTTTGGGAATACATCTGAATTTACAACTGTTCCGTCTGAACAGGTTTGTCCTGCTGAATCATCACATATCCCTAATACTGCTTGCTTGTCAGTTGATACTCCGAACGTTGCATCTGTTAATAATTTTTGAAAACTTCCAGAACTTGTTTGGTAGGTTACTGTTGGTGTTTCTACACTTATTGTTCTTGTTCCTTGATCAAAACTTTTTGGTATTGAATAATCTCCTAATAATTGCATGTTTGTATCTCCATAATAAAAGTTGTTTAATACTCCTGGATTTGCACTGCTTTCATAAACTACATATAATTTTCCTGGAAATGCTGCTTTATAAACGTCAGGATTTGGTGTTGTTAATTGTGAAGGACTTATTGTTAAAAAACCAGGTACAGCTTGATAACATCCATTCCCTGCATCTGTACTTGTAAATGCTAATGCTTCTGAACTTGAACTATAGGTTATTAAAGAATAAAGCCATGTTCCTCCTACATTTATTGCGTATGCTGAACCCACATATTTTTGTCCTACATCACATAATTCTATTCCTACATCTGAATTTCCGTCTATTGCATCTTGATATAATGTGCTTGGATCTGTGCTTGTTCCTGTAAAATATATTTGTTGTTGATTTGTAAATTTTGTTGATATTGAATAAGAATTTGTTGATATTATTAATAAAAATAATATTAGTGTTAAAACTAGCATTATGTTTTTATAATTTGTTTTTTTTATTTCTATTTTTGTTTTTTGTTTTAATTGTTTTTTTGTTTTCATTTTTAATCTTTTTAATTTTAGTTTTGTTGATTTTGTTTATTTTTATTATTTTTATTATTTTTTGTTACTTTTCTTTGTTTTAAAGGGCATTTTATTTTAAAAAACTATTATTAATTTTAAAGTAATTACTTTAAAATTTTTGTTTTTTGTAGTTTTTTAATTATTTTTAATTTTTTGTTACTTTTTTTTGTTTCTTTTAGTTTGTTTTTTTCTTATGTGTTTTTATTTTGAGTTTTGTTAATTTTGTTTTATTTTTTATTTTTTTTGTTCTTCTTTATCTTTTCTACTTTTTTATTTGTTTTTGTTGTATATTTTTTTTGTTACTTTTGTTTTTTATTCTTATTTTTCTATTTTATTTTTCTTCATATCTTCCTTTTATTTTTTCTTTTTGTTTTGATATTTCTGTTTTTATTGTTGTTGTTTTGTTTTCTTTTTTTCTTCTGTTTTTTACTTTTTCTTTTCTTTATTACTTTTTTACTATTTATTTTTTCTTTTACTTTTCTGTTATGTTTTGGTTGATTTTTTTGTTTTTTCTTATTATTTTTTTTTTATTTTTAATTGTTTAATGCAAAAAATAATGAGTATACTACTGAATTCATTGCATTTACTATTGTTTTCAAACTGTCATCGTTATAAAATACTCCTCCTGCTTGTATGTTTAAATCAGAATCTATTGGTAGTGTTGTTGAATTCAAATAATTTCCACTTTGATCATAAAAAGTTATTGTAACATTTGATTGTACTACTCCTAAACTTGTAGGTGTTATTATAATGTTTGTTCCTACTGGAGTTTTTTGTTTATGCCTTCTTATTTTTTCTTTTACAGGAATATTTCCTGTGTAAGGGTTTAAAATTAAATAACCTTGTTGTTCTTCTATTTTTACATAGCCGTTTTGTGGAAAACCAAAGTTTTCTAAACTTGTTTCTAAAATATTAGGAGCTCCTGTTTTTAAATAAATTGAAGAACTTCCGTTTTGATAATTATAATAAGAAAATGTTTTTGTTCCTCTATCATATGTTACTTTAAATTTTTTTGCTTGTAACATTTGACTGCTCCATTTAAATAAAGTATTTACTATTTGGTTCATAGAATTTACTGTTGTTTTTGCATTATCATACAATACTGTTGGTTGTAAAGGTTTGCTTTGCCTTATTATTTGGTCTTTTTGTAATACTGTTAATGTTTTTCTACTGCTTATTATATCTCCATCTACTAATACTCCTAAATAAATATTATAGTTTGGATCTGTAGGATATACTGTTGGTGCAGTTATAAATGTTTCATAACCGTTAGTATCTGTTTTTCCTATTGCATAAGCTGTATGTATTGTTCCTGACAATTTGTATGGTATGAAAATGTTTTGTCCTTGATCTTCTGCTATTAATACAGAAACATTATCTGCTATTTGTCCTGTATAAGCATCTCTTACTTGTACTGTTAAATTGTAAGGAAGTGCTGTTTGTGGTATTGTCGTTGTTTGTGTTCCATCTATATAAACTGTATAGTCATATACAGGGTATTTGCTTAAAGCATAAAAATTATAGTCTATGCTAGTTACTGGAAGTATAAATTCTGATACACATGCTAAATTGTTATAGCATATTTCATCTTTTATCTCTGTTAAGAATAGTGGAGTGTAAGCTCCTCCTCCTTCGTCATATTTTAACAAATAATAATTTACTCCTTGTGGTAGTGTTGTTTTGAATGCTGTAAAGTTTTTTCCTCCTAATGTTACTGTTGCTGTTGTACAACAAAATGTTTTGTTTGGATTGTCATTTATACTATCATAGTTAGGATAGAAAATTGGGAATTCTGCACTTCTAAATAAGACTTCTGATTGTAAATCTGAAGGAGTTACATTTATTATATTGTTTGTTGAAAAAGTACTTGGAATCATTGCTGCATAATAGTGTTGTTCATCTTTCAAATTATAACCTGGAAATTGTACTTGTGTTATTACAGGAGAATCTATTAACATTGTTAAAAAAGGATTTATTGTATCGTCTAATGTTTGTGCATTATGATTTACTATTAGTCCAGCCCAATGAGTTGTTGGACTTAAACTTTCTAATTTTGCATAATATGAATTTCCTGATTCTGTTGAGATTGAATCTGCTTTTACATTTGTTATTACTGTTAATGATAATAATAAGAATAAGATTAGTGTTGTTGATATTATTGATATTGTTGATGTTCTTGTAGATTTTTTTATTGATTTTTTTGTCATACTTACAACTACTTTTGAATTTTTATTACTTTTATTATTTATATTGTTATTGTTATTATTAATTTTTATTTTCATTTTTTTATTATTCTTTTTTTGTTTTTTATTATTTTTGTTTGTCTTCATTTTTTATCTTTAATTTTTTTTAACTTTTTAATTTTAGTTTTTTTGTTTTTTCTTTTTTGTTTTTATTTTTATATTATTTCGTCTATTCTTTGTACTAAGTCTGTGCTTGGTTTTAATTTTTTCAAATTACTTGGTATTCTTATTTCATAATCGTAAGTTCCATATTTTCCTGTTTTGTTATAATTTAATTTTGTTATGAATATTAAATCTTGTGAACCGTCATAAGTTGCTCCGTCTGCAGAATCATATAATATTCCTGTTATAAAATTACTGTTGTTTGTACTGTTTATTATTGGAACATTAGCAACTGTTCTTCCTTGTATTGTGAATGTTGCTGTTGCATCTGGAATATTATCGTTGTTTGCATCCCATAATTTTTTAATGCTGTCATTGTAATATGTCATTCCTAATGCTGAATCTGCTGTTTGTAAGTCTGATCCTGTTAGTGGTTGTAAATCATTAAAAGAGTATATACTGTCGTAGTCTGAATAATAAATGTTTCCTTGTATATCTTTTATATCCCATTCTTTCATTAAATCATTATTGTTGTTTCCTAATATTTTTGTATAATTGTAATGTCCATAATATATTTGGTATGAACTTATACTATA
>WIAN01000124.1 GCA_015519985.1 Candidatus Woesearchaeota archaeon
ACAATATTAAAAGCAAATTTAAACTATAGAAAAAATGTAGATGTAAATATACATATATTTTCAAAAGAAAACATAGATAATAACTTATTTTCAAACATAGCAAACGGAATAATATTAGACGGCTATATAGAAGTAAAAAAATGAAAAAATTTATATATTGTGTTCTCTTTATTTGTCAAGATGAGTAAAAAAATACATTTTAATGGAGAAACTTTTGATTCAGAATTTAAAAGGAACTCTTATGTTTTTCATAATAAAGAAAAAATTTTGTCGAGCTTTCCAGGTTTTTTTTCACTCGCAGTAGTTTCTTTTTTTATTTCTCTTATTTTATTATTTTTTGGTCTTGATATTTTTTCCGGATTTATCCTTTCTTTTATACTTATTTCATTTGGTTATAAAAGTCATGTTTCTAATGTCAAAAAAGAAATTGATGAGTATTCTGATGAGTATCTTGTTGTTTTAAATAATATCGAGTATAAGATTAGAAATACTGTTTTGAAAGATTTTTTTGATAGATATTATTTTTCACAAGATGTTCAAGAAAAAATTCCTGAGTTAACTAATTTTATTAATGAAAAATTTAATAAAGAGTTTACAGATATAGACACTTTTTATCTGTTAAGAATTTATTTTAAAAATGAATTGTTTAAAGAATTTGATACATATATTAAAGATTTAAAGTCACCTTCTGTTGATGATGTTGTAACCGTATACGTTAATAAAGTTTTGGGCATAGATCTTGTTGAAGCAATAGATATTAACGATCCTTCTATTTCTGTATTTGTTGACGATACAGTCGAAAAAAATGTTGTTGTTGAGTTTAATAAAGAGAATAATAATTTTGCAACTTTTATTTTATTCTTAGATTTTTTAAAAGAGTATTTGATTAAAAAAAACATTTCTTTTGATGAAAAAGAATTAAAAACATTATTATTTAAAAAAATTAAACTTTTAAGAGCAGAGCATTTTGAAAAAAGATTATCTTTTTCTGAAAATTTTAATTTAGAAAAAATTAATACTATGAATGGTTTTGAATTTGAGAGTTTTATAGGTGATTTGTTTAAAAAAGCAGGCTATGTTGTTAAGGTGACTAAAAAAACAGGAGATCAAGGCGCGGATATTTTAGTAAAGAAAAACGGCATTTGTACTGCTGTTCAAACTAAGAAGTATTCTGGATCGGTAGGTAATAAAGCTGTTCAAGAAATAGTTGCTGCAAAGAAATTCTATGATTGTGATAAAGCGTTAGTTATAACTACTGGTTATTTTACGAAATCTGCTGTTGATTTAGCTAAAAAAAATGATGTTCGTCTCATTGATAAAAAAAATTTGGAAACTTTTATAGATATTCTCCAATAATAATAAAAAATATTTCTTTTTCTTTTACAATAAACTTATAAATATTCTTCTTTGACTTTTTTTTAATGGACTACTTTTTTGCTCATGAAAATTTTAGAAAAGGACAAAAAGAATTCTCTGATAAAGTTTTTAATATTATAAAACAAAGAAAACAATTGTTTGTAGAAGCTCCTACTGGAAGTGGAAAGACAGCAAGCGTTTTAAGCCCTGCTTTAAGTTATGCTGTAAAAAATAATTTAAAAGTTGTATTTTTAACTTCAAGACATACTCAACACGAAATTGCTATAAAAACTGCTGAAAAGTTGAATGAAAAATTAACTAGAAAAATAATAATTGCAGATATTATAGGAAAAAAGAATATGTGTGCTTTGCCTTTAATTTCTAAAAGCAACGATTTTTTTAATATTTGTAAAACTTTAAGAGAAAATGAAAAATGCGAATATTATAATAATACAAGAAAAGATAAAGGTTTAAGTTTGAAAGCTAAAAATTTTTTAAAATTGTTATATCAAAAAAATGTAAATTCTTCAAAAAAAATAAAAGAGTTGAGTGAAAAAGAATTTTTATGCCCTTACGAAATTGCTATGAAAAAAGTAGAAGATGCAGATTTAATAATAGCAGATTATAATCAAATATTTAATCCTAAAATAAGAAAAATATTTTTGTCAAAATTAAAAAAAGATGTGAGTGAGTTAATAATAATAGCAGACGAAGCACATAACCTTCCTGAAAGAATAAGAAATACAATAAATTCAAGATTGTCAAAATTTATATTGCAAAGAGCAATAAAAGAAGCAGAAGAATATTATAATAAAAACAACGATTATAAAGAAGTTGTTGAAAGTTTAAAAAAAATAGAATTGAATTTGCAAAGGTTTTCTCAAGCCTTTGAAGAAGAAGATATTATAGAAAGAATATCATTGTTAAATGTAATAAAAAATTCTTTAATTGACATTGAAGACATTGACGATTTTAAATATAAATTAGAAGTAATAGCAGAAGAAACAAGGTTAGAAGAAAAACCAAGTTTTTTATCTTCTATAACAAACTTTTTAGAAGAATGGAATAATGAAGAAGAAAGTTTTTTAAGAATGATAATAAAAAAACAAGACGATTATGCTTTTGTAATAAAAGCTTTAGATGCAAGTATAATAAGTAAAAAAATTATTAATGAAAGTTATTCTTTTATAGCTGTAAGTGCAACTTTAAAGCCAAGTGAAATGTTTGCAAAAATTTTAGGAGCAGAAGATTATGAAATTTTAAAAGTAAAAAGTCCTTTTGAAGAAAAAAATAGATTAGATATTATAATTACAAATACGACAACAAAATATAATGAAAGAGGACAAGAAACTTATAAAAAATATGCAGAAAATATACAAGAAGCAATAAAAAATATTCCTGGAAACATAATAATATTTTTCCCAAGCTACAATTTGATAGAAAAAATAACATATTATATTGAAAATACTCATGGAAAAAAAGTATTGTTTGAAAAAAAATCATTAACTTCAGAAGAAAAAAAAGCATTATTAGAACAGTTTAAAGAAAATTCTAACAATGGAAGTGTATTGTTTGCTGTTGTTTCAGGAAGTTTTGGAGAAGGAGTTGATCTTCCAGGAGATTATTTAAAAGCAGTTATAGTTGTTGGATTGCCTTTTGAACAGCCAGATTTAGAAACAAAAAAATTAATAGAATATTATGATAAAAAATTCTTTCAAGGATGGAATTATGGTTATTTATATCCTGCTTTTAACAAAATATTTCAAAATGCAGGAAGACTAATAAGAACAGAAAATGATAGAGGAGTAGTATTATACATAGATTATAGGTATGCTTGGGAAAAGTATAAAAATATTTTAGATGAAGAACATAAAACAATAATTTGCAGTACAGAAAAAAACAATCAAAATTATTTTGGAAAAGTAATAAAACAATTTTATGAAAAAAAATAAAAACATGAGTGTATGTGCTAATAAAATTGTAAAATATAAAACTTTTTAAATAAAAAAACATTAAGTTTCTTCTATGCCTAGAAAAAAAGTTGATAATAAAAATAAAACTTTAAAAGATTATACTGTTTTTACTGCAAAAGACGAAATTGAAAGAGATTTTGGAGAAGTTATTTTATTCTCAACAAATTATGATGTTGATGGGTTAAAAATAAAAAGGCATTTTGAAAATCATCATGTAAAATACATTTTTTACAATTTAGAATTAGAAGAAAATAAAAAAAAGTTAGAAGAATTGTTTAAAAAAAACAATTTTGTGTTTGAAAACAACATTCCTATAGTTGTTGTTAATGGAAAAATTTTAATACAACCAAGCATAAAAGAATTAAATAATGTTTTATTAATAGAAGATACTCAAGCAAGAGAATTGTATGATTTAGTTATTGTTGGAGGAGGACTTTCAGGATTTTTTTCTGCTTTACACGCAAACTTATTGGGTTTAAAAACAATAATTATAGAACAAAAAACTTTACTTTACAGATTAGAAAGCATTCCATGGATTTATTTTTTAAGCTATAATGACGGTTTAGAAGGAAGAGAATTAAGTTTAAGATTAAATTATGACTTTGAAAATACAAGTATAAAATTAATAGAAGGAAGTTATGCTAAAAGACTAAAAAAATTAGGAGATTTATACGAAGTTTCTACAGAAGGAGCAATATATAGAAGTAAAGCAGTATTATTATCAACAGGAGCAAAATATTTAAAATTAAACATTTTCGGAGAACAAAAATTTTATAACAAAGGAGTATATTATTCTGAAGAATATTATGATAATTCTAAAGATAAAGAAATAGGAATAGCAGGAGTAGGAAAAAAAATTTATGAAGATGCATTATTATTGTCTTCAAAAGCAAAAAAAGTAACAGTTTTTGATTTGAACGATGAAGAAATAGATGTTTTATTAAAAAAAAAGTTAGAAGAAAAAAACATAAAAGTTTTAAAAAATGTTAAAATTTTAGAATTTAGAGGTAACGAATTTTTAGAAGAAATAAAATATCATGATTTAAAAAGTAATAAAAATTACATTTTGCCTTTCAATTCTTTCTTTGTAATTTTAAAAAACATTCATGACAATAATACTTGGTTAAAAAATGTTATAGAATTAAAAGATGGAAAAATAAAAACAGAAGATTATGAAACTAATTTAAAAGGAGTATTTGCAATAGGAAACTGCATTAATGACTATTATTATGAATATAAAAAAGCATTGCAAGAATCAGGATATGTAATAAAAAAAATAAAAAACTTTTTAGATACTTGGAAACAAAATAAAAAATAATATGTTATAATGCATCATGATCTTTTTGGGGGTGATATTAAAATGTTTCATAAAATAGTTTTTGAAAAATATTTTTTTGAAAGAAATGGTGTTGAAGAAGATGTTGTTAAAGGAACTTTTACTACTTTGTATGATTCAAATTTACATCATTATCTTACTGGAAGATTTTTTGATTTTGGTGCTTTAAATTTTTTTACTGAAAAAATAAAGGGATCATCTCCAAAAAGAGTTGTGGTATATGGAACTTTTTTTGATTCTGAGGATTCAAAAAATTATCATCCGGATATTTTTTCTGCTTATGTAAGGACTGTTTTTGGTTCATTTAAAAATGCAAAAAAATTGTTAGCTTTTAGGATTGAAGATTTTATAGAAGAAGTTAGTTCTATTGTTAAAACTGATCTTGTTTCTAATGCTAAAAATCAATTTGATCCTGAAACTTTAGATGGGACTTTATTTTATCTTCCTTGGCGTCTTGAATCTTTGGTGGGTATGTATATAAGATCTCCTCCAAACTCTTTAGAAATAACTAGTTTGGGAAGAGAAACATTTCAATATTAATATTTTTATTCTTTAATTTTTTTAACAATTTTTTTTCTATATGGAAAAAAATTATTTTTGTTTATTTTCTTTCTTCCAAACAAAGAAACATTAATCAACAAAAAACAAACCAGTATACAAAATCGTAACATTTATATATTAGTATTCTATTATACTTATTAGATTTTGAGGAAAAGAGGTGTTTCCAAAAAACTTTTCCAAAAAATTAGAAAAAATAGAACGATCAAAGGGTGCCTTCCTGAATCTTTTTCTTAGGACAACCCCACAAAACCCCCTACAAAAGATGGAAGGCACCTTTCATTTAAAAAACATTATTCTTTTAATATACTTAAAACTATACTGATAAGTGTAAAGAATAAAAAATTAACAAGAAAATGAAAAAAACAAAATAATATAAAACAAAAAACAATACAAAAAATAAAAGCAAAATAAACAATGTAAAAACAAATAAAAAAATATAATAAAAAATAAACAAAAAAATAAAATAATAAAAGAAAACAATAGAAAAAATTAGAAAAATTCAAGAAAATAATAAAATAACAATTAAACATAATTCCATAAAAGTAGATGATAAAAATGTTTTTTAATAAAAAGAAAGAAGAAAAATATATAGAAATAAAAGATGACATAAAAGATAAAATGAAACATAACTTATTCTCAAAAATAGATAAAAAAAAGAAAACTGAAGAAGAAAAAAAGAAAATACACCAACACATATGGCAAGGAATAGAAGAAGCCTACAGTAAAAAAAAACTTCCAAAATAT
>WIAN01000125.1 GCA_015519985.1 Candidatus Woesearchaeota archaeon
AGACAAAAGTATTAAAAAAAACAGAACAGAATATAAAAAAAACATTACAATTCTTTTTTTAAAATATTTTTTATGATACAACCTTTTTTGTTCTAAATCATTAAATTTAAAAAAAGTTTTTCTCAAAAAAAACAATAACAATATTAATAAAAAAACAATATAAAAAAGTCTAGTATAATTTTGAAATTGTAAAGTACTAATATTATTATATACTAAAAGTGTATGTTCTAAAAGTTTATTGTATAAAATTTTAAAATCCATAAAAAACCACGTTAAAATATCACATTTTTCATATTAATAAATCTTTCTTCATAAAATACAATTCTAAAAACAACAATAACAATATTAAAAATAACAAAATGTTGTTAAGATAAATTTTTTTATCAACTTTTGTTTTAAAATTTTTTTTAATAAAAGCATAATTTTCTTTAACAAAAGGATTTGATTCTTCTTCATCAAAAAAATTAACAGCCAAAATATTATTGTCAATCTTATAAAATCCTGGAGTGTTAAAATTAACAGTATTTTCAAAAACAGGAATTTTTTTATTAGGATAAAAAATAGTTTTTTTACTGTTAAATTCTAAAATTCTATTAGTATCTATATTGTATTTATAAAAATCATTAATTCCTGAAGAAAAATCAACAATGTTAGAAAAAAACAAAGGGAAAGAAGGAGTGTTTTTAAAAACATCATTATCATCATAACCAAAATAAATTATCCTTCCAATATTATTTTTTGTATAAGAAACAACAATATCATTATCTTTAGTTTCTGCCAAAACAATAGTATTGTTTTTTTCTAAAAAAGTACTGTAAGGATTTTTAACAGTAGAAAAATCAACATTATTGTTTAAAACAAAATTTTGTTTTTTAAAAACTTTAAAAGAACCTTCTTTTTGAGAGAAAAATTTGAAAGGAAGAATACTGTTTAAAGAATTAATATTTTTAGTTTTAGAAATAACAATTAAAGCATTTTGGTTTTTAATGTCATTAAAAAAACTAGGAAGTAAAAGTTTAGGATTATATTCATACAAAATAATAATATCATAATTTTTATTTATAACTCCTAACTTGTTTTTGTCAATATTAACATTAACATAATTTATTGATTTTAAAGCTTTTTCAACACTATTATTGTTTTTTGTTGTTATTAATAAAACATTAACATTTTTTTTAGAAGGATTATAAAAGTAAAAAGTATTGTCAAAATCATAATAGTCATTGTCAGAATATAATTTTATAATGTTTTCTTTCTCATTCAAAGGAAAAACAATTGTTTTAAAAGAAAAAGGATTTAAAGAAAAATTAACTTTTTTCAATTTACTTTGAACAACAACATTTTTAGTTTTATTACCAAAATTTTTAACTTTCAAATAAACATTGTTATTTTTAAAATCATAATTTACAAAACCAACATTGTCAATATTATTATTGTTATTACCATTGTTATGGTTATAATTGTTGTTATTATTATTGTTTTCTATCGGTATTATGCTTACAGAAATATTTTTAGATTTTAAAAAATTAACAGTAGAAGGCAATTTAGATTTTAAATCAGTAACTATTAAAACATTATAATTTTCATAAGGTTTTTCTTTAATTTTATCATAAGCTAAAATTAAAGCATTCTCAAAATCAGAACTTTTAATTTCAGGTTTTAAAAAAGACAATTTAAAAACAGCATTTTGATAGTTAGAATCTTCTAAAAAAATCCTAGCAGGTTTTCCTGAAAGAATAATAGTATTTTTACTGCCTAAATTTTTTTTAACAGTAGAAATAAGATTTTTAAAATTTTTACTTGTAGAAGCAGAAGTATCAACAACAATAATGTTGTTGTTTAAAAAACTGTTATTTTTAACAATAAAAAAAGGTTTTAAAAACAAAAGTAGAAATAAAAATAATATTAAAAGTTGAATAAAAAAATATTTGTTTCTAAAAAAATATTTTAAAAAAAATTTTCTTTTAGATTTTAAACTTACAGATTTAAAAAACATTATAGGATAAAAAGTTTTTTTAACAGTTTTAGAAGTTTTAAAATAAAAAAGTAAAAATAAAATTAGAAGAATAAAAGCAAAAATTCCTTGTAAAAATGAAAATCCAAAATTCATAAAAAAATAATAAAAAAAGGTTATTTAAAAACCTTATCATATTAGTTCTTCTTCAAATTTTTCTTTGCACTTTTCACTGCAAAACCTGTAAATTGTACCGTCAATATCAACAGTAATAAAATCTTCTCCTAATTCTGCTCCGCAAACTTCACATCTTAACATGCTTTCTTTATTATAACCTTTCATAAAACCTTCTTCCACAGGGTCAATTTCATCATCTTCAACTTCTTCATCTAAATATTCATCATCATACACATCATGAGTTTCTTCAACCATTTCAATATCTTCATAGTCTTCAACCATAAAAAACCACCTTTAATCTAAACAAATTGTTTTTTGATATTATTTAAATTTTACTAAATAAAAAATATATATTTAAAAAAAAGCATTAATAAATTTGCCTGCTAAAAAAGAAACTAATAAAACTATAAAAGCCAAAAATAAGTTTTTAAAAATGTTAAAAATAATATTTTCTTCATTAACAAAAGCGATTTGAACACTGACAATAGTAATAAGAAACAAACCTAAAATAATACTTAAAAAGACAGCTGTTTTTAAAGAAAAAAATAAAAAAGGAACTATAAAAGTTAAAGTGAAAAAGAATTTTCCTAAAAAAACATTCAGAGCAGATTTAAAAGCTAACTTTGAAGAAACACCTCTTTCTGACTTTTTTGAAGAATACATACTTACAGAATCAGATAAAGAATCAGAAACAGCAACAGAAACAATACCTGAGACAACTGCTAAAAAAGAGTTAGTAGCAGAATTCAAACCCATAATAATACCTAAAGTTGTTAAAACAGCAGAAGAAATGCCGAAAGAAAAACCACTAAGTTTTTCATGAAGTTTAGACAAAAATTTTTTGCTACTATCAAAATTTTTTAAAGCCAAATCAAAATAAGAAAGATCAATTTTATCATCAAAATTTAAATTTAACTTTTCAATTAAAACTTTTAACTTATCATAATCTTCCCTTTTAGGAATTTCAAATTCTAAAAAAAGGCCTAAATTTTCAACTTTATCAACATTAATAATAATATTGTCTAAAATAAAAATAGTTCTAACCTTATTAATAGAAAACAATTCTTTATAATCTTTTACAATATTTTTAACTTCAAAATCTTTTAAAGGTTTAATAAAAGTTTTTCTAGAAACAACTTTGTTATTTTCAACAAACAATTTGTAAGAAAAAAACAAATCTTCAGAATTAACCTTTCTAATTCTAAAAATGTTTTTAAAATCATTAAAATCTTTAACATAATATTTATCTTCATGAACAACAAAACCTAACTTTTTAGCTCCTAACTTTAAAAGTTTATCTTCGCTAATAAAAGTTTTAAATTTTAATTGAAATTCATATTTAGAAAAATAGTTAGGATCATTTAAAATATTCTTTAAAACCACAAAAAAAATTTAGTATAAGAGTTTATAAAATTTTCTGAAAGAAGAGTATAGCGAGGGGAGGATTTGAACCTCCGACCTCGGGGTTATGAGCCCCGCGGGCACTCCTGACTGCCCTACCTCGCTAAAAAAAATATTAAAAAAAACCACAGCACTATATCGTTTTGTTATTAAAAGGTAAATAAGGTTCATTTAAAAAACTTACTGAAAGAATTATTTCGGTTTAAATTCAAATTTTTCTAAAAATTTGTTTAACAAAAATTCAAAATTTTCATTTTTAATAATTACAAACTCTATTTTTTCAGGAGTAAAGTTTAAAAGAACAGGAACTTTTTTATCTTCAAATTCATAAACAAAATTAAAAAGACCAAAATTAAAATAGTATTTAGCATTAGCATCTACAAAATCATAATATTCTCTTAAATTTAAGATAGAATCTAAAATTTCAAAGTTTTCAAAAGTAGAATCTAAAGTGAAAATTACAACGTAATCGTCACTTACAGAACTTATTATTTTTTTCTTCATAAAAAACCACCTCAAAAATAAAATATCCATAAAAGTTTAAAATAATAGTATAATATTGTTATTGAAAATATTATTATTGTAGGTATTATAAAAGTTATTATTATAAAATATAAAAAGTTGAATTTTAACAATTTGTAAAAATCATAAAAGTATTTTGTTAAAAAGTATAAAAACAAAAGTATTGTTATTAAAAAAAAGAGTTTTAATAAAATATTGTTGTGGTTATTGTAATAAAAAAATATTGCTATCAAAATGTATAAAGAAAATAGTTTAAAAAAATAGTTGTAGTTAAAAGTAAATATTGTTTTAAAACTAATATTTTTAAATATTTTAATATAATAATATTGTATTGTTATGAATAAAATGTAAAAAAACAATAATTTTAAAGAATAATATGACAAAGCAAGAATAAAATTTATAATA
>WIAN01000126.1 GCA_015519985.1 Candidatus Woesearchaeota archaeon
AAGTTGAAGAGTTAGAAGAATTTTTATTTGTACTTTTAAAAGATTTTGATGTAGACTTTAAAAAAAATTTAACTTTTAAAGAAAAACAAATAAGTTTTATATTAAAAAACAATTATTTAATCTCATTTCAAAATTATGAAAACAACTATTTAGAAAAAACGATAAAAGAATTTGAAAAAGAAAAATCAAAAATAAGAAGAAAAAAAATTTCTTTTTTATTATACTTTTTTATAGATTTAATAACAGACGAATATTACGAAAAATTAGAAGTGATAGGACAATATTTAGAAAGTTTAGAAGAAAGACTTTTGGAAAAAGGAGAAAAAAATTTGTTAGAAAAAATATATTTTTTAAAAAGAAACTTAATAACTTTAAGAAACGACTTGTGGCCTTTAAGAGAAATAATACATAAAATTTCAAAAAACTACCAGTACTTTTTTGATAAAGAAACACTGCTTTACTTTTCAGACACTTATGATCATACAATTATAATAATAGAATTAATAGAAGAATATAGAGATTTACTTTCAGGAATGATAGATTTGTATTTGTCAAAAGTAAGCAATAAAATGAATGAAATAATGACAGTATTAACAGTTATAGGAACAATATTCATACCTTTAACCTTCATAACAGGAGTTTATGGAATGAATTTTAAATACATGCCAATATTATATTGGAAATACGGCTATTATTATACTTGGTTTGTAATGATAATAATAGCAATAGGAATGTTATACTATTTCAAAAAGAAAAAATGGTTTTAAACTGTGATTGTTTTTTCAATTTTCTTTTCAATTGACAATTCTTTAATACTTTTGTTTATTACAAAAAATAGTTTTATAACTATAAATTTATTGTTTTTTTTGTTTATTATGACTGCTTCTGCTTTTTTTATATTTTTTAACACATCTTTTACATCTAAAGTTATTTTTTTATCTATTTTTATAGTTTTATCTTCAATATTTTCGGAAACATTAAACATTTCTACTCCAACAATATTATTTTTTTCATCTAAATCAATAACTAAATCTTCATTTACTTCTTCACTTATAACGGATTTTGAAGAAAACAAAAAAAGAATATCATTTTCATCATCATAATCAAACTTATCTAACAAATATTTTTTATCTTGTTTTTCAAATTTCATTAAAAACACCAATTAAAAAATGTTTTAAATGGTTTTTTATATTAGTTTAAATCGTTCATCATGTTATTTAACGTTTGTTTTTCTTTTCTTATTAGTGTTGTATCCCTTTCTATGTCTTCTATTTTATTTAATGCAACTTTTACTTGTGATAAAGAGATCCAATCTCCTGTAATTATCAATTTTAAATCTTCTGCATCTTTTGGAAGTTCAAACACTATTGCTCCAGCAGTTACTAATCCTGGTTGTAAATCCTGTCCAAATTCTATAGGATCTGCAATATAAAGCATATCATCAGATAATCGATCATACTTTCTTCCTTTACTATCTACAATGTAAAACCTTGGAGCAAACAAATATTTTGTTTCTTTAGCATTATTTAATATAGCTAAATATACTTTTACAAATTTTCCGTTTGTTTTTTTCTTAAAAGCTGAATCTCCCATTTCTGTGAATGTTTCTGCTCTGAAAACATTATATACTAAGTAATCTACAGGAATACTTTGATTCATAGAATAAATTATTTCTTTTGGCTCTTTTATTTCTGTATTTTGATTTTCTACTTGTGTAGATTCTGTATTATCTACGATTGTTTGGGTTGTGGTGTTTGTTGAAAAATTGTTTGAATTTGTAATCGCTCCAAAAATTGTGAAGCATATAAGTAGTAAAACTATTTTTATTCCCGTGGATAATTCAAAATTCATTTTTTCTCTAAACATATCATTTACTGGAGGTAATAAAATTGCGCTCATAATAAGAAGTATTATTCCTTCAGAGAATAAGAGTTCCATAAATGCGCCTAACCCTGCTAGCAAAAATAGTATTCCAAGTACCCAACTTAAAACTAAACCTAAAGTAATCTTTTTAACTTCCTTTTTACTCATTTTTAAAACCTCCGAAAGTTGTTTTTTATTCTTTTATCTTCGTTTTTTATAAATATTTCTTTTTTTGTTTATAAATTGCTAATAACTTGTTGAATTGGTTTCTTATATATAAATTGTTTATAAATCGCTATGGGTTTGTTGAATTATGTAAGCTTTATAAAAAGAGGTAAAAACAGAAAAAAAGTTTTTTTTGGCAATAGATAAACCAATGATGCCTTCTGAAATTGTTATAAAAATTTATGGAAAAAACAGCAATACTGCTTTCAATATTGTATCTAGAGCATTATCGGAATTAACAAAAAAAGGTTTGATAGAAATTTTAAATCCTAAAGAAAAAACCGGCCGTATTTATAGAAGAACAAAACTTGGAGATAAAATATTTAAGCAAATAAATACTGATAAAACAGATAATAAAAACAATTAATATTTTTAGAAACTTTTTTTATTGTACTATTTTTATTATAATGATTTTAGATTAAAAATTGCGATGTTTTTTGTTTAGTTTCCAAAAAACAAAACCTTTATAAATACTTCTTTAAACCTATTTTGAACTTTGATGTTGGTGTCTGAAAAAGGATTGCTTTTGGGCAAATGATTCCTAATAAAGCAATTCTAACCAAAAGACACCTTTAGAACATTTTCAGCCCGAGAAAATGTTCTTGGAAAATTGCGGTTTTGCAATCATAAACGCAGATAAACGCAAAAAAAATGCATTGTGCATTGATGTTTATGCAATTTATAAAAAATTATGAAGACTGATAATCATGGCAAAAAAAAGCTCACCAAGACATGGAAGCATGCAATTTTGGCCTAGAAAAAGGGCTAAAAGACATTTCGCTAGAGTAAGAAGTTTTGTTAAAAACGATGAAGTTAAACCTGCTGGTTTTGCTGGTTATAAAATAGGAATGACTCATATTACAGTTATTGATAATAGAAAAAATTCTTTAACAAAAGGTGAAGAATTAACTTTTCCAGTAACTTTGGTTGAAGTTCCTAATCTTTTTGTTTATGGAGTTAGATTGTATAAAGAAACTGATGACGGTTTAAAAATTGTTTCTGAAAAAACAGTTAAAGCTCCTAAAAATTTGTTAAGAAGAGGTCCTTATGCTAAAAAAGAAAATAATGTTGAGTTAAATAAAGATGCTGATATTGTAAGATTATTAGTTTCTACACAACCTGAAAAAACTAATATTGGTAAAAAAACAGCTGAAGTTTTTGAAATTGAAATGTCTGGAAGTTTTGAAGACGCTTTAAATTATGCTTTAGAAAAGTTAGGTAAAGAAATTTCAGTTGATGAAGTTTTTAAAGAATTAGATTTGATTGATGTTCATGCAGTAACTAAAGGTAAAGGTTATCAAGGACCTGTTAAAAGATTCGGAGTAACTTTAAGAAGTCATAAATCTGAAAAAGTAAGAAGAGGTCCTGGTTCTTTAGGAGCATGGCTTGCTTCTGTAAGACAATACAGAGTTGCTCATGCTGGTCAAATGGGTTATCATCAAAGAGTTGATTATAATAAACAAATTATTACTTTTTTACAACCTGAAGATTTACAAGTTAAAGGCGGAATTTTACATTACGGTTTTCCAAAAAGCAAAGTTATGTTATTAAAAGGTTCAGTTCCAGGAACTAAAAAAAGATTGTTAAGATTTACTTTACAATCAAGACCTGCTAAAAAAACTTTCACTCAACCAGTTGAAATTGTTAATGTAAGTTTAAAATCACAACAATAAAAAATTAACAATACATAAACAATATATAAAATATATGTGAGAAAAAATGAAATTAGACGTTTATAATTTTGAAGGAAAAAAAGAATCAACAATAGAATTACCTCAAGAATTTGAAAAAGAGTTAAGACCAGATTTAATTAAAAGAGCTGTTTTATATTTACAATCTTTATTCAGACAACCTTATGGAGCTAAAGAAAAAGCTGGTATGAGACATTCAGCAGACTTATCTAGAAGAAGAAGAAAATACAGAGGAAGTTATGGTAAAGGAATTTCAAGAGTTCCTAGAAAAATTTTGTCCAGAAGAGGTTTAAACTTTGTTTGGGTTGGAGCAGTAGCACCTGGAACAGTAGGTGGAAGAAGAGCTCATCCTCCTAAAGCAGAAAAAGTTTGGGCTAAAAAAATAAATAAAAAAGAAAGAAGACAAGCTATACTTTCAGCTTTAAACGCTGCATTAAATAAAGATTTAGTTGTTGAAAGAGGACATAAAGTTCCTGAAAATTATCCTTTTGCTATAATTAACGATTTTGAAAAAGTATCAAAAACAAAAGATGCTGTTAAAATATTAGAAAGTTTAGGTTTTAAAGAAGAATTAGAAAGAGCAAAAGTAAAAAAAGTAAGAGCAGGAAAATTAAAAAATAGAGGAAGACCTTACAAGAAGAAAAAATCATTATTAATAGTTGTTTCAGAAAATTGTGCTGTTAAAGATGCTTTAAGTAATGTTCCTGGAGTAGATGTTGTTAGAGTTGATGAATTAAATGCTTTATTATTAGCACCTGGAACACATTATGGTAGAGCAACATTATTCACAGATAAAGCTTTAGAATTATTAAAAGAAAAAAAATTGTTTTTAAACTAAAAGAATAAAAAATAATCAATGTTTTAGTGATTTATGATGGAAAGAAAATTAAAAGTGCCTTTAAGCACAGAAAAAGATATTAGATTAATGGAAAAAGAAAACAAAATAGTATTCGTAGTAGATAATAAAGCAACAAAAGAAGAGATAAAAAAAGAAGTAGAAGAAAGATTTAAAGTTAAAGTATTAAAAGTAAATACAATGTACGATACTAATGGAAAGAAAAAAGCTTATGTAAAATTATCAGAAGAAACACCTGCAATTGATATTGCTACAGAATTAGGATTATTATAATATTTTGTTTTATAAAGATAAACGTGATTTATAATGGGTAAAGATTTAATACAACAAAGGAGAGGAAAAGGCTCTCAAAGGTATAGAAGTCCAAGTTTCAAGTATGCTGGAAAAATATCACACAGACCTTATACTAGTGAAGAAAAAGAAGGAAAAGTAACAGGAATAATAGCAGATATAATTCATTCAACAGGACATTCAGCACCATTAGCAATTATAGAATATGAAGATGGTTATCAAACTTTAATAGCTGCTCCAAGAGGAGTATATGTAGGTTATGAAGTTGAAGCAGGAAGCGAAGCTTCAATAAAACCAGGAAATACATTGCCTTTAAAAAACATTCCAGAAGGAACAGAAGTTTATAATTTAGAAAAAATACCTGGTGATGGAGGAAAATATGTAAGAAGTGCAGGAGGCTTCGCTAAAGTTGTTGGTAAAACAGCTAATGGAATTTCAGTAGTATTACCTTCAAAAAAAGTAAAAGAATTTAATCCTGAAAGCAGAGCAACAATAGGTTTAATTGCTGGTTTTGGAAAGACAGAAAAACCATTTTTGAAAGCAGGAGCAAAATATCATGCTAGAAGAGCAAGAAACAAATTATACCCAATTGTTTCAGGAACAAGTATGAACGCAGTAGACCATCCATTCGGAGGTTCAAAGAGCAGTCATAAAGGAAGACCAACTATTGCTCCAAGAAATGCACCTCCAGGTAAGAAAGTTGGTAAATTAAGACCAAAGAGAACAGGAAGAAAAAAGAGGTAAAATCATTAAAAATTTTTTTTAAATTTTCACGAGGTAATAATCATGGTTGAATTAAAAAAGAAAACATGGAGAGGATTGACAGAAGAAGAAGTTAAAAAACTGTCATTTGAAGATTTTTTAAAATTAATACCAAGCAGAGAAAGAAGATCATTAAAAAGAGGATTAACATATTCACAAAAAAGATTGTTAGAAAAGTTAAAGAAAAAAGATAAAGTAAAAACTCATGCAAGAGAACTAGTAATATTGCCAGAAATGTTAGGAAAAACAGTTTTAGTATATAATGGTAAAACTTTTGTAGAAGTAAGAATTGAATTAGAAATGTTAGGTCATAGATTAGGAGAATACTCTTTAACAAGAAAATTAGTCAAACATCAAGCACCAGGAGTTGGAGCTACAAGAAGTTCAGCTCACATGTCAGTAAGATAAAAATAAATAATTAAAAGTGATGATAATGCAAAAATACGCTTTTGAAGAAGAAAAATATAATAAAAACACAATGGCTAGAGCTAAACTTTTATATCAAAATATAAGTACAAAAGACAGCATAGAAATAGCTAAGGCTATAAGAGGTAAAAGTTTAGAAAAGTCATTAGAAATGTTAAAAAAAGTAGTTGAGAAAAAACAACCAATAAAATATACAAGATTCATACAAGAAAGTGCAGGTCACAAACCAGGAATTGGTTCAGGAAAATATCCTGTTAAAGCAGCAGAAGCATTCATATCACTTTTAGAATTAGTAAAAAGCAATGCTGAACAAAAATCTTTAGATGAAGAAAAATTAGTCATAATTCATGTTAAAGCTGATAAAGCTTCAAGACCATGGAGATATGGAAGGCATAGAGGAAGAAAAGCAAAAAGAACACATTTAGAAATTGTTGTTGAAGAAAAAGAAATAGAAAAAAAAGAAAAAAAAGATAAAAAAGCAGAAACAAAAAAGGCAGAAAAAGAAAATAAAAAACCAACAACAAAAAAAACAACAAAAGAAACAGCAGTAAAGAAAGAAAGTAAAAAAACAGAAACAAAAAAAGAAAGTAAAAAAGAGGAAAGTAAGAAAGTAGAAGAAAAAACAGAAAACAAAGAAGCAAAAGAAACAAAAGAAAGTAAAGAAGAAGTAAAAGAAACAGAAAAAACAGAAGAAACAAAAAAAGAAGAAAATCAATCAAAATCATCTGATTCACAAAAAAATAACGAGGAGAAATCCCAATGATTGAAAGAAATGTTATTAAAGAAAATAAAAAAGAATTTCAAATTGAAGAATACATAGGATCTACATTAAAAAATGTAGGTTTATCACAAGTAAAATTGCAAAAAACTCCATTAGGAGATAAAATAATAATTTACACTTCAAGACCAGGATTAGTTGTTGGAAGAAAAGGAGAAAACATTACAAAATTAAACAGAGAATTAAAAGAAAAATTCCAATTAGAAAATCCTCAAATAGAAATAGCAGAAGTTGATACTCCTGACTTAGACGCTAGAATTATGGCTGAAAGAATAGCAGCAACATTAGAAAAGTTTGGAAGCAGAAGATTCAAAGCAGTAATGCATAAAATGATGGAAGCAGCAATGAAAGCAGGAGCATTAGGAGTAGAAATATTATTATCAGGAAAAGTTCCAAGTCAAAGAGCAAAAACATGGAGAGTATTCCAAGGATATTTAAAAAAATGCGGTTACATAGCACAACATGATGTAAGAGTTGCTTATGCTCAAGCATTATTAAAAACAGGCGTTGTTGGAATTAAAGTTTCAATAATGCCAAATATAAAATTGCCTGATAACATTGCAGTTTTAGAAGAACCAATTACAAAAATAGAAGAAGTTGTTGAAGAAAAAGAAGTAGAAAAAAGAAAAAAACCAACAAGAAAAACAACTAAAAAAACACCAAGAAAAACAAGAGCAAAAAAACCAACAAGAACAGAAAAAACAGCAAAAGAAACAACAAAGACAAAAAAATCAACAAAAGAAAGTAAAAAAACAGAAACAGCAGAAAATAAAAAAACAGCAGAAAAATCAGAAAATAAAGAAGAAAAAAATACAAAAGAAACAAAAAAAGAAGAATAAAAATTCATATTTATCGTGATAAAAAATGGCAAAATACAAAATAAAAAACATTGAAGAATTGTCAAAACAAGAATTAGAAAAAAAATTGCAAGATTTAGAATTGCAATTATTAAAACAAAAAGCTCAAATAGCAAAAGGAGGAGCTTTAGAAAGTCCAAAAATAGTTAGAGAAATAAAAAGAAACATAGCAAGAATAAAACAAAGACTTGCTAATTTAAAATAAAAAAAATAAATTTTAAAAATGAATCCAAAAGACCAATTAAGACTGCCATTAATATTAAAAAAAATCAAAATCATAGATTCAAAAAATAAAACATTAATAGGATTGGAAGGAACAGTAATAAAAGAAACAAAACACACATTAACAATAAAAACAAAAGAAGGAACAAAAAAAATAATAAAAAAAATTAATGTTTTTGAATTAACATTTGAAGAAAAAGGAAAAACAAAAAAAATAATATTTGAAGGAAAAAATATTGATAAAAAACCTGAAGACAGGATAAAAACAAAAATAAAATAATAACAAAATAATAAAAATAAAATGGTTAAAATGGAAAAATACAGTTTAAGAGGAAGAAAATTCACAGGTCCTATTAAAACTTCAAGAATGGCAAGAACAGCAATTTTTGAAATTGAAAGAAAAACATTCATACCAAAATATGAAAGATATGAAAAAAGAAGGACAAGAATAAAAGTTCATATTCCAGAAGGAATGATTGTTGAAGACGATGATGTTGTAACAATACAAGAAACAAAACCAATTTCAAAAACAAAAAATTTTGTATTAGTAGAAAATCATACTAAAAAAATAAAATATGAAAATGGAAGAATAGTAGAACAAAAATAAAACAATAAATTTTATCGTGATAAAAAATGCAACCAATAAAAGCAAAAGTAACAAAAGCATTAAATCATGGCTCTTACATAGAGACATGTGACAATTCAGGAGCTAAACTATTAAGAATCATATCTGTAAAAGGATCAAAAACAAGAAAAGGAAGATCTCCAAGAGCAGGAGTAGGAGATTTAATATTAGCATCAGTAAAAAAAGGACAACCAAGCATGAGAAAACAAGTAGTATTTGCAGTAATAGTAAGACAAAAAAAAGAATACAGAAGACCTGACGGAACAAGAATAAAATTTGAAGACAATGCAGCAGTAGTATTAAAAGATGATAAAGGAAATCCAAAAGGAACAATATTCAAAGGACCAATAGCAAAAGAAGCAGCTAACAGATGGCCTGGAGTTGCAAAAGTAGCAAACATAATAGTATAATAATCATATATAATAATCATAAAAGGTAGATAAAAAATGAAAGCATTTTCAAAATCATGGAAAAGTAGCAAAAAACCAAGAAAGCAAAGAAAATATACTTATAACGCTCCTTTGCATTTAAAAAGAAAATTAGTAAAAGCAAAAGTAAGCAAAGAAATAGAAGAAAAATATAATGTTAAAACTTTAATAGTAAGAAAAAATGATAAAGTAAAAATTTTAAGAGGAGAATATAAAGGAAAAGAAGGAAAAGTAATAGGTTTTAGCAAAAAAGATTATAGAAGAGTTTTAATCGAAGGAGTTGAATTGACAAAAAAAGCAGGAGAAAAAAAACATATTCCAATACATCATTCAAACTTAATAATCATTTCAGCAGAAGAAGATCCTAAAAGATTCAAAAGAAAAAAAACAGTAGCAGCAGAAACACAAAAAACAAAAAAATTAACAAAAGAAAGTAAAAAAACAGAAACAGCAGAAAATAAAAAAACATCAAAAGCAAAAACAGCAGAAAAAACAGAAGATAAAGAAAGTAAAAAAGAAGTAAAAGAATCAAAAAAGGCAACAACAGAAGAAACAAAACAAACAGAACAATAAAAAAAGAATAAAAATTCATATTTATCGTGATAAAAAATGGCAAAATTACACATGAAAAGAATAGCAGCGCCAAGAACATGGCCAATATTAAGAAAAGAAAGAACATTCATAAGAAGACCAAATCCAGGAGCACAATCATTTGAAACAGGAATGAGCATAAACACATGGTTAGTTGAAGTTTTAAAAGTAGCTTCAAATTCAAAAGAAGCAAGACACGCATTAAAACAAGGAAAAGTAAAAGTAAATGGAAAAACAGTAAAAGACCAAAACTTTATAGTAGGATTATTAGATGTAATTTCATTTCCAGAAGAACACTATTTAATATTATTAAATGACAGGAACAAATTACAAGCTTTCAAAATTGATAATTATGATAATAAAAAAGTTTCAAAAATAAAAAATAAGACAATAGTAAAAAAAGGAAAAAAACAATACACCACATTGGAAGGATACAACTTTTTAGACGATAATGATTATAAAATTGGAAATACAGTTATAATAAATTTGAAAGACAAAAAAATAGAAAAAGCAGATGCTTTAGAAAAAGGAAAAAAAGTTTATGTATTAAAAGGACATTCAGTAGGAAAAATAGGAACAGTAAAAGAAGTAAAAGATGAAAGACATGTACTATTAGATTTAGAAGGAAAAGAAATATTAGCATTAAAAGAATCATTATTAATAATAGATGATTATAAAATAATAGAAGAATTATTGAAAGAATAAAAACAAAATTAAAAATCTAAATTTTTGTGATTATAATGGCAGAACAAAAACAAAAACAAGAACAAAATGAAGTAAAAACAAAAGAAAATCCAATGAGAGAATTAAGATTAACTAAAATTACTTTAAACTTTGGAGCTGGAAAAAACCCTCAACTATTAGAAAGAGGAGTTTTATTATTAAAAAAAATTACAGGAAAAGATCCTGTTCAAACAATCACACAAAAAAGAATTCCAAGCTGGAGTTTACGTCCAGGACTTCCAATAGGAGCAAAAATAACTTTAAGAGGAGAAGAAGCAGAAAAAATATTAAAACAATTATTAACAGCAAAAGAAAACAGATTAAAAGAATCAAACTTTGACAATGAAGGTAATTTTTCATTCGGAATTCATGAATATATTGAAATTCAAGGAATAAAATATGATCCTGACATTGGAATGTTAGGATTAGAAGTGGCAGCAACAATAGAAAGACCTGGTTTTAGAATAAAAAAGAGAAGAATGAAAAAAAGAAAAGTTCCTAAAAAACACAGAGTTACAAAAGAAGAAGCTATAAATTTTGTAAAACAAAAATTTGGAGTTGAAATACAATGAGTTACAGCTCACATAAAAAACTAGAATCACAAATAATTTCAAAAGAAGCAAAATTGAAAAGATTCCAAAAATATAATGTTCCTAAAAAAAGAACAACAGGAAGAAAATTAAAAGTATGTGAAAGATGTGGAAACCCAAGAGGACACGTTTCAAAATATGGATTGCATTTATGCAGAAGATGCTTTAGAGAAATAGCAACAAAAATAGGATTTGAAAAATACGATTAAAACAAAACAAGAATACAAAACAAGATTAAAAAAGAAATAAATGTTAAGGTGTAAAAATATGTCAATGAATGATACAATCGCATCAGCACTATCAAAAATAAACAATGCAGAAAAAGCAACAAAAAAAGTAGTTTTACTTTCACCATCATCAAAATTATTAAAACAAATATTAGAATTGTTAAACAAACACAATTATGTAGGAGAATTTGTTGAAGAAACAGATTCTCACGGTTCAAGAGTTACTTTAAACTTATTAGGAGAGATAAACAAGATAGGAGCAATAAAACCAAGACATGCAGTTAAAGTAGAAGAATATGAAAAATATGAAAAAAGATATTTGCCTGCTAAAGACTTTGGCTTTTTAATAGTCAGTACTTCAAAAGGTTTAATGACACATATTGAAGCTAAAAAACAAAATTTAGGAGGAAGATTAATAGCATACTGTTATTAAATTTAACTATATAAAATACTATTATGTTAAAAATAAATTTTTGTGATAATCATGGCAGAACAAACAACAACAGAAGAAAGAAAAAAAAGAACAAATTATCATTATGAAATACCATTAGTAGAAGGAGTTACAGCAGAATATAACAATGGAGTTTTAAAAATAACAGGACCTCAAGGTTCAATAGAAAAAAAAATTTTAGCAAGAACAATGACAGTAAAAATAGAAAATAACAATGTAATTTTAGAAACTGAAAGAGCAACAAAAAGAGATAAAAGAATGATAAACACTTACAGAGCTCATATAAGAAACATGATTAGAGGAGCAAAAGAAGGTCATACTTATAAAGTTATAGTTGCTTCAACACACTTCCCAATGACAGTTTCAATTCAAGGTAATGTTTTAACTGTTAAAAATTTTGTAGGAGAAAAAAAACCAAGAACAATTACAATACCTGAAAATGTAAAAGCAAAAGTTTCGGGAAACATTATTGAAATACAATCAGCTTCAAAAGAAGCAGCAGGAAACTTTGCTGGAAGTTTAGAAAAATTAACAAAAAGACCAAACTTTGACACTAGAATATTCCAAGACGGATTATACATTATAGAAAAAGATGGTAAAAAAATATGATTATGATTAAATAAAATATGGAATAAATGATGATAGATTATTAAAAATAAATTATGCTTGTGGTTATGATGGAAAAAAAATTATTACACAGAAGAAAATTAAAAGCTAAAAAACCAAAATTTTTAGCTCAAGATGTTCATAAAAAGAAAAGATTAAAAGAAAAGTGGAAAAGACCTAAAGGATTGCAAAGTAAAATGAGATTGCAAAAAAAAGGTCATAGAAAAGTAGTTTCAGTAGGTTGGAAAAGTCCAAAAGAAGTAAGAGGTTTAAGCAGAGAAGGATTAGAACAAATAAGAGTTGAAAACATTAAGGCTTTAGAAAATATAAATCCAAAAACTCAAGGAATAATCATTTCATCAAAATTATCAATAAAAAAGAAATATGAAATTATATTAGAAGCAGAAAAAAAAGGAATTGTAGTTTTGAATAGAAATGTTAAAGCATTAAAAGAAAGATTAGAATTAAAAATAAAAGCAAAAACAGAAAAGAAAAATAAAAAAACAGCAAAAGAAACAGCAGTAAAGAAAGAAAGTAAAAAAACAGAAACAAAAGAGAGTAAAGAAAAAGCAAAAGAAACAGAAAATACAAAAGACGCAAAAGAAAAACAAACAAAAGAAGAAAAACAATCAGAAAAAACAAAACAAACAGAACAATAAAAAAATAAAAAAAATCAAAATAAAAATAATATTCATCGTGATAAAAAATGAAACTAACAGTACAAAAAAGATTGGCATCAAGATTATTAAAAGTAGGACAAAACAAAGTAAAATTTGATCCTGAAAGAGTTAATGATATAAAAGAAGCAATTACTTCAGCAGATTTAAGAACTTTAATAAAAGAAGGAGCAGTAGTTAAAGAAAAACCAAAAGGAGTTTCAAAAAGTAGAAGTAGAAAAGCAAAACTACAAAAAAAGAAAGGAAGAAGAAAAGGACATGGAAGCAGAAAAGGAAAAGCAACAGCAAGAACAGAAAAGAAAGAAACATGGATGAACAGAATAAGATCTCAAAGAAAATTATTATCTTCATTAAAAGAAAAAGGAAAAATTACAAAAGAAACATACTCTTTACTTTACAAAAAAGCAAAAGGAGGCTTTTTCAGAAGTAAAAGACACTTATTATTATATTTAGAAGAACAAAATTTAATACAAAAAACAGAAACAAAAGAAAGTAAAAAATCAAAAACAGAAACTAAGGAGACAAAAGAAAAACAATAAAACAAAAATAAAAAATCAAAATAAAAATTGAATAAAAATTATTTAAGGTAATAATCATGACAAACAGACAAACAATTCATTATAGAAGAAAAAGAGAAGGAAGAACAGATTATAAAAAAAGACTAGAATATTTAAAATCTGGAAAACCAAGACTAGTAGTTAGAAAAACAGTAAATAACACAATAGTTTCAATAGTAGAATATAATCCTGATGGAGATAAAGTAATCACAACTTTCAACTCAAAAGATTTAAAAAAAATAAATTGGGATATTTCAACAGGAAACATTCCAGCAGCATACTTAGCAGGATACATAGCAGCAAAAAAAGCTTTAGAAAAAAATGTTAAAGAAGCAATTTTAGATTTAGGAGTGCAAGCAACAGTAAAAAAAGGAAGATTGTTTGCTGCATTAAAAGGAGCAGTAGATGCTGGTTTAAACGTT
Organism: Candidatus Woesearchaeota archaeon; assembly: GCA_015519985.1. Classification (GTDB taxonomy): domain Archaea; phylum Nanobdellota; class Nanobdellia; order Woesearchaeales; family WAPJ01; genus WIAN01. The sequence goes on from WIAN01000126.1 coordinate 13,869, forward strand.
CCACATTCAGAAGAAGCATTTCCTGATGAAGAAAGATTGTTAGGAAAACATATTGAAGATCATTTAGGAATAAAAGTTAAAGAAAAAGTAGAAGAAATAAAATCAAAATTTTAAAATAAAATATTCATGTGGTTATAATGGCACCTAAAAAAACAAAAGAATTAAAGAAAGAAGAAGAAACAGCAGCAATTGAAGTTTCTTCAGAAGAAGTAATTGAAACTCCTGTTGTAAGAGACGAAAATTGGACTCCTATAACAGAATTAGGAAAAAAAGTTCAAAAAGGAGAAATTACAAGTTTAGAACAAATTTTTAATTTGAACAAAAAAATATTAGAAGAAAAAATTGTTGATATTTTAATGCCTGATATGAAAGTAGAATTAATAAACATAGGACAAGCAAAAGGAAAATTCGGAGGAGGAAAAAGAAGAGCTTTCAGGCAAACACAAAAAAAGACCAGAGAAGGAAACAAACCTCACTTTGCTACTTATTGTGTTGTAGGAAATGAAAATGGAATAATAGGAATAGGTTACGGAAAAGCAAAAGAAGTAGTTCCTGCAAGAGAAAAAGCATTAAGAGCAGCAAAATTAAATGTTTTCAAAGTTTTAAGAGGATCTGGAAGTTGGGAAACAACAGTTCCAGGACAAAACTCTATCCCATTCAAAGTTACTGGAAAAGCAGGTTCAGTAACTGTAACGTTAATGCCTGCTCCAAAAGGAACAGGAATAGTAGCAGAACCAGAATTAGCTAAAATATTAAAATTAGCAGGAATACAAGATGTTTGGGCTAAAATCAGAGGACATACAGTAAGTAAAATAAACATGGTTTTAGCAGCTGAAAGAGCATTAAAAAAATTAAGCAGTACAAAAGTAAAAGAAGAATACAAACAAAAATTAGGAATTGTAGTAGAAGAAATATAAAAAGTAAAATAAAAAATAAAAATAAAATTAGAATCATCGTGATAAAAAATGTATGCGGCAATATTAATAAGAAGTACAATAGGAGCAAATCCTGAAATTAGAGAAACATTAAAAAGACTAAACTTAGAAAGGAAGAATAGTTTAGTATTGTTAGAAGAAAATAGTGTTAATAAAGGAATGTTAAAAAAAGTAGAATCTTACATTACTTATGGAATTGTTTCAGAAGAATTTGCTAAAGAATTAGTAGAAAAAAAAGGAGAAGAAGTAAAAGATCCTGTTGATAGAAAACCAAAACAAAAAATAAAAAAACATGTTAAAAGCAAAATTTTATTCGGTAAAAAAATAAAACCTGCAATAAGATTACATCCTCCAAGAGGAGGTTTTGAAAGAAGAGGAATAAAAAAATCTTACTCTGAAAAAGGAGTTTTAGGTTTAAGAGATAATATTGAAGATTTAATAAAAAGAATGATGTAAAATTAATGTTAATGGTTGATTATTATGGTTTTTAACAAAAGAAAGAAAAATTCAAGACAAAGAGGAAGTCATACTCACGGTTGGGGTTCTAAAAAGAAACATAGAGGTTCAGGTAACAGAGGAGGTAAAGGAATGGCAGGAACAGGAAAAAAAGCAGACAGTAAAAAACCTTTAGTATGGAAGAACAAAAAATATTTTGGAAAATACGGTTTTAAAGTAAAAAATAAAAAAACTTTAAATTCAATTACATTAAAAGACTTGTCAGACAAATTAGATGTTCTTGTAGAACAAAAATTAGCAGTTAAAGAAAATGATGTTTATAAAATAAATTTGAAAGAACTTGGTTATGATAAACTTTTAGGAAATGGAAGTATAACTAAAAAATTAGAAGTTGTAGTTCCAAAAGCAACTAAAAAAGCAATAGCAGTAATAGAAGAAAACGGAGGAAAAATAATTTTAGAAGAAACAACAGAAGCAGAAAAATAAAATGTTTATTGTATTTTATTTTAATCTCTTTATCATTTTAGTCTGGTAAAATATCACTTTCTCTCAAATCTAAAATATAATTTTTACTTTTAAAAGCTTCTTTTAAATAAGGTAATATTCTTGAACTTAAAAAAGCAGTTTCTTCAAAATAACCTAAAGGATCAGTATTGTTTATTTTTGAAAGAGTTCTAATAAAATGTTTTATAGCATTAACTATTTGAGGCATTAACATTTTTCTTTCATCATAAAAATTTTTGTTAAAAAATTCTAAATCTAAAAGATGAAAATCTAACAATGCAATATTATCTTTTGAAACTATTACATTACTATTATG